>JBEBGB010000257.1:0-6875 GCA_040081675.1 Vicinamibacterales bacterium | reverse complement strand
TGTGCAAGCCTTGCGTAGACCGTGACCAGGATCGGAAACATCACCAGCGTCACGAGGGTTGGCCACTGCAGGAGGAAGCCGAACATGATCACGATGAACGCGACGTATTGCGGATGCCGCACGTAGGCGTACGGGCCCGCGGTCGCAAGCCGCCCATCCTTCTGCGCCTGGAAGAGCACTCGCCAGCCGGAGGAGAGCAGGATGAAGCCTCCCGCGATCGCCACGTTGCTCAGGATGTGAATCGGGTTCAAGTGCGGATTGCCCTTGAAGCCGAGCAGTGAGTACCACAGGTGACCGAAATCGTGGCCCAGCGGATCGACGCCAGGAAACCGTCGCGCCAGCCAGCCTGACATCAGATAAATGGTCAGCGGAAATCCGTACATCTCCACGAACAGTGCGACGATGAACGCGGAAAAGGTACCAAACGTCCGCCAATCCCTCGCCGTCTTCGGTTTGAAGAAGCTAAAGGCGAACAAGATGAAGACCGCGGCGTTGATGATCACCAACGACCACAGGCCGTACGCGGGCACATCGTGGTTCATGACGGCCTCCCATCGTCGCCGGCTTGTCGATCGGGGCCTCCGTGCGCCGCATGTCCAGCATGTCCGCCGTGACCTCGATGCATAAACAGGTGAATCACCGGGCACAACAGCAAGAGCACGTAGGGCAACGCGCCGAGCACGTGCGCACGATGCTCCTCCCAGAGGAAGAAGGTCGCGATCGCGAGAAACAGACACAGCCCCAGCCATACGGGAATTCGCCAGGGCTCACTGCGAGCCGACGGTTCACTGGTGGTTTGCATGGGATCCTCTCGGTTGCGTGTTGCTTCCGTGAGCGGACGTCCTGCGTGGGGCTCGCGCTCGAGCACCAAGTGCGATCGCTTGCGCTCCACTCAGGCAGCACGGCGACTCGTGTTGGCATCCTGGATGCTCGCAGTAGAAACGAAATGCCAGTCGCTGGGCCGATGCCGGAAAAGGACCGAGCGTCACTTGGAACCGCCTGGCGCCGGCCATCACGCCACCGACTGCCACGAGAGTCTCCACCCGCTCGAGTGAGTCGTCAATCCGGTACGTCAGGCGGCCTGGGCAGTTCGTCCGGATCGACACCTGATCGCGACGACGGACCGTCGGCACCGAATGTGTGAACGTCCATACGACTGGGTGCGCAACAATAGAATCTTCGAGCGACTTCGGCGCTTCGAGATCGAGGGCCCGGTACGCGCCGCGCAGATGGGCGCGGAATAGTTCGTCAAATACGGCGTCGTTCCGCGACTCCTGATCGCTCCCGAACCACCAGAACCAGTCTGAACCCTCGGCAGCCATGAGCGACTGGTGAGCGCGCTCGACCGCTGGCGCATCCGCTGCCGTGCGAGCGACGGCAGTCCGCGCCAGTCCGAGCAGATTCCATGCCGCGTTCTCCTCCGGTTCCCCGATCCATGTGCCGAGATCGACCCCTGGCGACGAGCCTGGCTCATCGATCCATGAGCCACTCGCAAGGTTGTACACACGTGTGAGCTGGCCGACTGGATGTGGTTCGATTCCGCGAGTCGGACTGCCGAGGAGGTATTCGGAGAAGGTGACCGTCTTCAGCCGGGAATCGGAGGACAGCCGGCTGTACAGCGCGTGCAAGAATGGCCGGCCGTCGTCCGGATAGCCGCCCCACGCGTTCTCCCCGTCCAAGACGACGGTGAGCACCCGATCCTCGTCGTCGTCGAGCCGATCGAGATATCGGTGCTCGATCGTGTGCACAAAGTCCAGCACCGCTGCGTCCGCATCGACGTATTGCCCGTACCGGAACCCGATGCCATCGGACAGATCCGTGTCCCGAAAGTACAGTGCGATTGAAGCGGCGTCGTCGGACGCGCGGTACGGCTGGCAAAGGACTTGAGGCTCGGACGCGCGATACCCCCATTGCCCCGATCGCGCGAGGACACCCGCATCGGTTGCGATCCAGCTGACACCCTGGCCTCCGATCATCTGGACGGCTTCCGCCGACACGGCACCCTCAGCCGGCCACATCCCGGCGGGTCTTCGAGCGAAGCGAGCCAGGTAGTCGCTGCACGCCAGCGCGACGTGCGCCGCCGCGTCTTCCGGGTACGCGTACCGGGTCGGATGCGACGTGCCGGGCCGGTCGATGTAGGCGGAATCCGTATCGATAAGCAGCGGCAGGATCGGGTGAAAGCCCGGCGTCGTGCTGACCTCAATGCGCCCGGAGTCCTGCAGCGCCCTATGGATCGGGACGACGGCCCGCAGAATCTTGTACTGTTCTTCCACCATCGCCAGTACGTCGTCGTGCGAGAACCAGCGCTGCTGCCGAACGAAGCGAGCGACCGTCACCGTATCTCCAGTGATTAACCGGACGTCGCCAATGCGGAACTCGTGGCCAAACCATGCCAGGTTGAACCACATCTGCAGGTCCCGGAGGTCCTGTGCCGAGAACCGACCACTCGCGGTCCGTTGTTCGAATAGTTCGCGGTAACGCGGATGGACGTACACCTGGTTGTGCCAGTCGGCGTCGAAGAACGTCGAAAGGAGATCCTCGACCTGTGCCCTCGTCAGTTTCTCGGCCGGGCACCGAGTGAGATCGAGCGCACTGTCCGTCGCGCCGTTTTGGAGGTAGTCGTCGATCTGGCGCAGCAGAACCGGCGTGAGATTGAACGTGACGTGCACCTTGTGCTCGTCAGCAAGGGCAGCCATCGAGTAGTAGTCGCGAATCGCGTGCAGGCGCACCCACGGATACCGGTAGCTCCCGGCTGCGTCCGGAGCCGCCGGGTCGCGATAGAGAGGCTGATGCTGGTGCCACAGCCACGCGATGTACAGAGGCTTCACCCGGAAACTCACTGGCGCGGTCTGAACGGCTCCCTCCGGGGACGACCCTTGGACCGAGTAACTCACACGATCGCCCTCGCCGAACGGCGGGAGGCGTGCCATCCAGTAGCTATTCCCATCGGTGTTGCGCTGCCACTCGGCAACCGCGTTGCCTTCCGTTGCGTCTCCGTTTGCGGTGACGCGCTGCCAGGTGACCCAGACCGACTGCCCGGGGCCGATTGGCCAGGTGCCGACGATGACGCCGACGCCCTGTCCAGGGCTCACTCGCCGCGGCGTGCGTGGCGCATCGACGGTGTCATGCCAGATGTTCATCGCGGTCTCGCAGTCCTATTTCGCTCGAATCAGACGCCTATCGCGCGACCACCGGAGCTCGTGGCGCTCGACCAGCATGTCGGCGATACGCCGACATGTCCCGGGGTCGCATCCCCACAATCGCTGCGCCTGTTCGACGGTGAGCGCGAGCCCCGGCATTTCCCGATACTCGCCCAGGACACGCTCAATCAAGGCGGCGTCTCTCGCATCGTCAATCGCCACTGCCGCGCACCTCACGCCGGCGCTCCAACCGCACCACGGCCATACCAACGCCGGACAAGTTTGGCGACCTCGATCACAGTGACGGGTCCGAGCGCCACCAGGAGTGTCAACACACAGTCCGCGGCCGAGAGCGGGCCGATTTCGAACACCGCCTGTGCGGCCGGGATGTGGTGGAGCCCGAGCTGCATGAGCACCGAGAACAGGACCACGCCCAGCAGCCGAAGATTGGTGAACGCCCCGACCTCCCAGAACACGCGGGTGGTGCTACGCGCGGCGAAGGCTCGGAACAGTTCCCCGAACACGAGCACCGAGAATGCGAGGTTGCGCGCCTCGGACAGGTCGCGTGCATTCAAGGCCCAGACAAACACACCGAGGGTCGCGGCCGCTTGCAGCAGGCCGGTCGTGATGATGAAGCGCCACTCCGCGCGCCCCAGCATCGGTTCGTCGGGGTGACGCGGTGGCCGCTGGAGGACATCGTCCTCTGGTGGATCGACGACGAGCGCCAGCGCGGGCAGGCCGTCGGTGACGACGTTGATCCACAGCAGGTGCAGTGGCAGCAGCGGCAGCGGCAGACCGCCGAGCGCCGCCACGAGCATGACGGTGAGCTCGGCCGTGTTGCCTGACAGCAGGTACACGAGGGTCTTACGGATGTTGTCGAAGATCCCGCGTCCCTCTCGAACGGCCGCGATGATGCTCGCGAAGTTATCGTCTGCCAGCACCATGTCGGATGCTTCGCGGGTCACTTCCGTGCCTGTCCGTCCCATGGCGATCCCGATGTGCGCTTCGCGCAGCGCTGGGGCATCGTTGACGCCATCGCCCGTCATCGCCACGACGGCGCCGCGCGCCTTCCACTCGCGCACAATCCGGATCTTGTCGTCCGGTGTCGCTCGCGCATGGACGACGTCAGCCTCGACATCGCGGTTCGACACGATGCCGAGCTCGCGCGCGATCGCGCGGGCAGTCAGAGGATGGTCGCCCGTGATCATGACCGTCGTGATGCCCGCGGCACGAGCGGCAGCCACCGCCTCAATGGCCTCCGTTCGCGGCGGGTCTGCAATGCCAATCAGCCCGATCAGCTCAGCGCCTTGCGCGGCGCCGGCGGGTGCGATCGCGATCGCGAGGATGCGGAGACCGCGCTCGGCCATCTGCGTGTTGGCGAGCGACGCGTCATTGACACCCGGCACGCACAGCGGCAGGACGCTCTCCACCGCGCCTTTGATGTACACCTGGCCGTCAGCGCGCTCGATCGACATCCGCTTGAGCACGGAGTCAAACGGGACCTCCGCGACACGACCGTTCGTGCGTTCAATCTCGTCGCGATGGATTCCGCGTTCCGCAGCAGCCATCAGAATCGCGACCTCGGTGGGATCGCCGACGCCGGTCTGGCCGTCACCACGAATCTCGGCATCGCAACAGGCCGCTGCAGCGAACAACAGCTTGGTGTGGTCAGGGCCCCAGAGCTCGCGCACGCGCATGACACCTGTCGTGAGCGTGCCCGTCTTGTCCGTGCAGATCACGGTTGCGCAGCCGAGCGTTTCAACGGCAGGCAAACGCCGGACGAGCACGTGGCGCGCCGCCATCCGCTGCACCCCGACCGCGAGCGCGATCGTGACCACCGCCGGCAGGCCCTCTGGTACGGCCGCAACCGCCAATGAGACGGCCGCCATGAACACTTGCATCAGGGGCCATCCCCGCAGCAGTCCCGCCAACGCGACCAAGGCCACGATTCCGCCGCAGATGTAGAGCAGGGTCCGACTGACGTGCGCAAGACGCCGCTGCAGCGGCGTCACGCTCTCTTCCGCTGTTGACAGGAGATGCGCAATCCGCCCGAGCTCGGTGTGCATTCCGGTGGCGATGACCTCGGCGAGGCCGGTGCCGGTCGCGATGGACGTGCCCATGAATACGAAGTCGTGACGCTCGGCCAGCGGAGTGTCCGGCGTCGTCGGCACCGTCTGCTTTTCGACCGGTGTGCTTTCGCCGGTCAAGGGGGCTTCATTCGTCGTCAGGGCGTGCGCGGTGTGCAGCCGTGCATCAGCCGCGGCGACGTCGCCCGCCTCGAGTACGAGCAAATCGCCTGGAACGATCGTGTTGGCTGACACGATGACGCTGTGGCCATCCCGCATGACCCGTGCGCGTGGCGCCGTCATCGAGCGCAGCGCCATCACCGCACGCTCCGCCCGGTATTCCTGCAGGAATCCGATCACCGCGTTGACGACGACGATCGCGCCGATCGCCATCGCATCGAGCAACTCGCCGAGGGCCGCGGACAGGACACTGGCGCCCAGCAGGAGCCAGATGACCGGGCTCGCAAACTGGTGGGCCAGCAGCGTGAGACGAGTAGTCTTCTGCTCGCGGCGGATTTCGTTCGGTCCGAGCTCGGCCAGTTTCCGTTGCGCGTCGGCGGAAGACAGGCCGGATGCGAGACGCGATACATCACCACTCGTGTCGACCCCTGACGGCGGGGGGACCGGAGGCGACGTGACTGTAGCCATGCTTATCTCCTTATGAGCGATTCCAGAAGAGCAGCATCGCCAGGACGACCGCGAGGAGCAGCCAGCACACCGAGTACAACGCCACGACCCACGGCGGATTCCCTGATGGGCCGACGGCCTCCAATCGATGCTTGTCCCACATCCCGAACGCATGAAGAGATAGACCGGCGAACGCGATCAGGCCGGCTCTGGGACTGAACCAATGCGGAAACAGGGCTCCAAGACCGACGCCCAAGACGAGCGCCCCGACTCCGGACGTCAGCTCGGCGAGCTTCATGCGATTCACGCGGCACCTGGAGACGTCGCAGACGCGAGTGGCGACGCCGTTGGAGACGACGCGGGATCGGCGGGCGCGAGCGGCGATGGTGCCATCCCGACGCGCACCTGGTGCCGGCGCCACATGGCGTACGCTGCAGGGAGCACGAGCAGGGTCAACAGCATGCACGACCACAGGCCACCTACGACGGGCGCCGCGGTCCTCGCCGACACGTCGGCCCCCACGCCGGATTCCCAGAGCAGTGGCAGCAGACCCAGCACCGTCGTGGCGACGGTCATGATCAGTGGGCGAACGCGGGCCGCCGCACCCTCTACGACGGCGGCATCTACATCTTCGGGCTTCTGGATGCGGCCCTCACGCATGTACCGCGCGAAGGCTTCGTCGAGGTAGACCACCATCACGATGCCAGTTTCCGCCGCCACCCCCGCGACCGCGATGAGCCCGACCCAGACCGCCGTGGACAGGTTGTAGTCCATGAACGCGAGCAGCCACACGCTGCCGGCCACGGCAAAGGGCAGACTGGACAACACCAGAAACGTCTGCGGCCAGCCGCGCATCGACAGATAGAGCAGTGCCACCACGAGCATCAAGGTGAGCGGGATCACGTAGCGCAGCCGTGCTTCCATCTCCGCGAGGAATTCGTACTGACCGGTCCACTGCAGCCGGTACGCCGCTGGCAGGGTGAGCTGAGACGCCACGAGCGCTTTGGCATCGGCCACCCAGCCGCCGAGGTCGCGTTGGGTC
>JBEBGB010000256.1:0-6877 GCA_040081675.1 Vicinamibacterales bacterium | reverse complement strand
GGAGCCGGCCTGCTCGCACTGTTCGAGATGGCGAACGTGTACTTCATCATGCCGATGCCCTACAGCCAACGGTGGCACAGCATCGACATCGCGTACGCGTTGCACTCGTGGCGCTGGCTGTTCCGCGGGGCTGCCGTCCTACTCGTCGCTCTGGGGATATCGGCGATGTGGCGCTCGAGCAACTGGCAGAGAGTTTCGGCCGTCGTGTCGCTGTTGCTTGCCGCGGGCGCAGCCTATGCCGCGAATTTCGTCCTTGCGGCGGACGCCGTGTTTCTCCAACCAACGACCGTGTCGATGCAGCCGCCGGACCACAACGGCGTCGAACCCGCGCGGCTCGTCGTGGGGATCGAGCTGAACGGCGATGCGCGCGCCTACCCGGTGCAGATCATCGGCTATCACCATCAGGTGCGCGACACGGTGGGCGGCACGCCTGTCATGGTCACATTCTGCACCGTCTGCCGGACGGGTCGCGTGTTCAGTCCGAGTCTGGACGGCGCGCTCGAGACATTTCGGCTTGTCGGCATGGACCGCTTCAACGCCATGTTCGAGGACGCCACGACCGGCAGCTGGTGGCGTCAAGCCAACGGCGAGGCCATTGCGGGGCCGCGAAAGGGCATGCGTCTCACCGATATCCCCAGCGAGCAGATGACGCTGGCGCAGTGGCTGGCGCTTCATCCGCGCAGTCTCGTCATGCAGCCGGATCCGACGATGCGCGATCAGTACGACGACACACTCGACTACGAATCCGGTGCGAGCCGATCGACGCTGACCGGCACGAACCCGGCGTCGTGGGGTGAAAAGTCGTGGGTTGTTGGCATCACCGTCCACGACAAGAGCCGCGCGTACGACTGGAACCGCCTTCGGCAGGAGCGCGTGATCAACGACGAGCTCGGTGGAAAATCGATCGTCCTCGTTCTCGCATCCGACAATGCGAGCTTCTTCGCGTTTGAGCGTCCCGACTCACAGACACGGTTTGCATTTGCCGAGAACCATCTGGTCACGGACGGGCGACGCTACGACCTTGCCGGTCGAGGAGAGCACGACTCGCTGAAGCGAGTCTTCGCCTCGCAGGAGTTCTGGCATAGCTGGAGAACGTTCCAACCAGGCACGGATAAGTACTGAAGCCGCATCCGATCACAGCGGCGTGTCGTCCGACAGGCCCCACTGGTACGACAGCCACGTGTCGAAGCTGTAGCCCGAGGTCGAGAAGCGCACGTACCAGGTGCCGTCGACAGGCCGCCAGACGGACAGGTCGGTCTTGCCGTCGCCGTCGAAGTCGCCAACCAGCGGCAGGTCGCCAGGTAGACCCCATTGGAACGACGTCCACGTAGCGTAGCTGTAAGCGGACGACGAGAAGCGCACGTACCACGTGCCGTCGAGAGGCCGCCAAACGGACAAGTCGGTCTTGCCGTCGCCATCGAAGTCAGCCGCGACCGGCAGGTCGCCAGGCAGTCCCCATTGGTACGACGTCCACGTGGCGTAGCTGTAGTCCGACGTCGAGAAGCGCACAAACCACTCCCCCGTCCAGGGCCGATACACCACGAGGTCGCTCTTGCGATCGCCGTCGAGGTCCGCGGCGAGCGGCACATCGCCGAGCAGCCCCCACTGATACGACGTCCAATTGGCGTAGCTGTAGTTCGACGATGAGAAGCGCACGTACCACGTGCCGGTGTTAGGTCTGTACACGACCAGGTCGGTCTTGCCGTCGGCGTCGAAGTCCGCGGCGAGCGGCACGTCCCCCGGCAAACCCCATTGATACGAGGTCCAGTTGCCGTAGCTGTAATTCGACGTGGAGTAGCGGATGAACCACTCGCCCGTTGTCGGCCGAAACACCGTGAGGTCGGTCTTGTGGTCGCCGTCGAAGTCGGCCGCAAGCGGCATGTCTCCGGGCAGACCCCACTGGTACGACGTCCAGTTCGCGTAGCTGTAATTCGACGTGGAGTAGCGAACGAACCACTCACCGCTTGTAGGTCGATAGACGGTGAGATCGGTCTTGCCGTCGCCGTCGAAGTCAGCCGCAAGTGACGGACCGGCGGATTCTGCGGTCCGAGTCGAATCGAATCGGAACACCACTCCTTCATTCGATGCGCCGCCGAAACGCGTTGTACCGTAGAAGTTGCCGTCGCTCCCCAACGTGAGCTCGGTGAGCGGAATGGCGCCATCGAGTGGCCTCCCGGCGAATACGTGCCGCACGGCAAAGGCACCTGATGTGGTCATCCGGAACAACATGCCGAAAGAGTAGACATGTGCGCCGCCAGCACCATAGAAGGCTCCATCGGAGCCTTGCGTCAGAGCGCTGACGGGATAATACCCAACGGGCATCGGAAGCGCAGTGACATCACCATTCAGCGACATTCTGTAGATTTGGGAAGTCCACGGATAACTGCCATTTCCGGATATGCCGTACAAATACCGGTCGCTGCCCTCGATGAGCGGAGTCGAAGGGAACGCGACGCCGTTCAGTTCGAATGCGTGGATGACCACGAACGTGCCGCTGGTCGTGAACCTGAACGCGGTGCCGCAACAGTAGGGACTGCCATTCATGCCAGTCGTGGTCCCGTACAGATTTCCATCACTGGCCTCGAGCAGCCGCCCCCGTGGAGCCGCTCCGTTGGAGCGTCCAAAGGACGCATACAGCACCGTGAGCACACCGATTGGCGTCATGGTGAAGATCGTGCCGTATCCGTTGCCGCCCCAGGCGGTCGTGCCGTAGAAGTTGCCGTCCTGTGCCTGAATCAAGCCAGCGTATGGCGAAGCTCCGTCGTTCACCGTCCGCCCGAATGCACATAGCACCGTCACGTCGCCTCCGGGCGTCATTCTGAAGACGGTCCCCTTGTTCGCGGCTCCGCCGGCCACCGTGGTGCCGTAGAAGTTGCCGTCAGCAGCCTGGAGCAGCGGCGCGAACGGCTGGGCGCCGTCACTGCCGCCGACGAAGTGGTGGAGCACCGTGAACGTGCCACCTGACGTGATCTTGAAGATGGTACCGAGTCCGGCCGAACCGCCGGCGGTCGTCGTGCCGTAGAAATCGCCGTCAGTCGCTTGAATGAGCGGCGCCCACGGCTGCGCGCCGTCGGTGCTGCCGGACAGCGAGTGGAGGATCTCCGTTGTCTGCGCTCCAGCGACTCCAGAGAAAGCCCCGAGGCTCGCGCCCACGGCCATCGTGCGCGCCACAAACATGACGAGCGCTGAACGGGTCGATAGGCAAAACATGTAATGAATCGCAGCAAGGCAAGCGCCAGTAGAGGCGGTGGTCTTGGTGCAAGGTGTGTCGATCAAGACCGCCGAGATCTCGTCGCCGTGCCGCTAATCCGGAGAGCCGACGCTTCGGTCTCGACTCGAGATCAGATCGAGAATCGCGCGCAACGACACGCCAGGTCAGCGCTTGGGCACCAGCAGCGGGATGCGCACGGTCCTCGTCGCGAAATGGACCTCTCGGAGGAAGTACGCAAGGCCAACCACCAGAGCCAAAGTCGACGCGGTGAAGAACAGGCCCACGAGCCACGCGAGCTCCACCTGGAGCAGGACTTCCAGGAATAGAAGGGCGATGACGGTGCATACCAGCAATGCGGAAAGTGTGCATGCTGTGATTGCCGCGCCTGCCAGGCGACGCCTGCGGTCAAGGTTCTGCAGTTCAACTTGGACCGTCTCGGCAAATTCCCGGTCCCGTGGGATTGAGTTGTCAGTCAGTTGACGGCCACGGTCAATGATGCGAGCGAGGCGGCCCGCCATGACATTGAGAAGACCAGCAATACCCGTCAGCAGGAAGACGGGCGCCAGTGCCAGCTGGATGGCGTGGGCGACGTCGCCAATGTTCACGGGTGCATTGAGCATGAGCGGCACTCCCTCTCTTGGCTGCATTGCCGGGACGCCCATTTTGCCTCACCGGCGTGGAGTCCGTGATCGTACAGGGACATGGATCCGTCCGACGCAGCGGCGCCGCGGCGAGCGACGCAGGCCGCGCCGCTTCGAAGCACAGACGCGCTCGTCACGCCAGCTTTGCTCCTCCGCCGTATACTCGCAGCACTGAGGGTCCCCGCGTGCACCACGTTTCCCGTCGCCGCTTTCTGCAGACCACCATGCTCTCGGGCCTGGCCGTCGCTGCACCGCCTGGCCTCGCGTTTCAACGGGCGCCGGCGATCATCACGTCGGACCGCATGCGGCCGCAGACACCATCCGGGTTGCAGATCGGCGACGTGGTTGCGGATCGTGCGTTGGTCTGGAGCCGCGCCGATCGTCCGGCCCGCCTCTTCGTCGACCGGGCGCTTCGCGAGGATTTCAGCGACGCCATGCGCGTCCGCGGGCCTGTGGCGCTGGAGTCGAATGACTACGTCGCACGCGTCGATCTCACAGGGTTACCTGCCGACCGGCAGGTCTTCGTCCGCGTCGTCTTCGAGGATCTGGCGACCGGACGAACCACGTCGGCACCGTTGAGCGCACGCTTTCGTACCGCGCCAGTCGAGCGGCGTAACGTCCGGTTTCTCTGGTCGGCCGACACCGCAGGGCAGGGGTTCGGCATCAACCCTGACTGGGGCGGCATGCGCACCTACGAGACGATGCGCCAGACGCGGCCCGACTTCTTCATCCACTGTGGCGACACCATCTATGCGGACGGGCCGATCGCGCCTGCGCAGACACTGTCTGATGGCACGGTGTGGAAGAACCTCGTGACCGAGGAGGTGAGCAAGGTTGCCGAAACGCTGCGGGAATACCGCGGGCGCTACGCCTACAACCTCCTGGACGAGCACGTTCGCCGCTTCTCGGCCGAGGTGCCGCAGATCTGGCAGTGGGACGACCACGAAGTGCTGAACAACTGGTCGGACGCCAAGGATCTGTCGCTCGACCGCAACTACACCGAGAAGAACATCCGGGTCCTGGCCTCGCGCGCGCTGCAGGCGTTTCTCGACTACGCGCCGATGCGGCTCCACGGCCTGGACGAGACAGAGCGCGTCTATCGACGCATCGCCTACGGCCCACTGCTCGACGTGTTCATGCTCGACGAGCGCAGCTATCGCGGTCCGAACAGCCACAACCGACAGGAGCGACCAGGCCTGGACACGGCGTTCCTCGGTGCCCAGCAACTGGAGTGGCTGAAGCAGGAGCTGCGCACGTCCACTGCGCTCTGGAAAGTGGTGTCATCAGACATGCCGATCGGCCTGCTGGTGCCCGATGGACGCGACGGCGAACAACGCGACGTGTTCGAGGCTGTGGCCAATGGGAACGGCCCTGCGCTCGGACGCGAGTTCGAGTTTGCCGATCTGTTCGCCTTCATCAAGCAGCAGCGCGTTCGTAACGTCGTGTGGATCACGGGCGACGTCCACTACACGGCCGCGCACTACTACGACCCTGCCCGCGCACAGTTCCAGAACTTCGATCCATTCTGGGAGTTCGTGTCCGGCCCGCTCAACGCCGGCACGTTCGGCCCGAGTCCGCTCGACAACACGTTCGGTCCGCAGGTGGCGTTCCAGCGGGTGGCTCCAACCCCGAACGCCGCGCCGTCGGCGGGTTTCCAGTTCTTCGGTCAGGTGGATATCGACGGGCGAACAGGCGCGTTGACCGTGACGCTGAAGGACGTGGCCGGCGCGAGTTTGTACGTCAAGGAACTCCCGCCGTCAGCTCGCTGACAGACGACTGCGGCGCGCCCCTCGCATCGCCGCGACTTGTCGACGTGCGTGCTTGGACGTTGCGCGCGTAGACGATGCTGGTGTGACTGACGTGAAAGACGACGAAGCCACAGTCAGCCGCGTGCCTGAGCACGGTCTGCGTCCGCCGGACCGAGAGAAGCGAGGGATGGTGGACCTGACCGGGATCGAACCGGTGACCTCATGAATGCCATTCATGCGCGCTCCCAACTGCGCTACAGGCCCACTCTCAGGGAAGACGAACCTTCAGTTTACCACGACCCGTTTAGCCGCCGGCAGCGCCAACCATCGCGCGAATCATTGCTACCCGTCGAGCCTGCGAATCAACTCCGGCAGCCTTGCGTAGTCGTCGGGGGTGTCGATATCCACGAACGCACCGGCATCGGCCACAGCAACATCGCCGATTGCGGATGCATTCCTGCGAATGATCGGCTTGGCACCAATCGTCGGATCGGCCTGACGAATCGCGTCGAACAGCGCCCGGCCAATGAGAACCGGATGTCCGTGCTCCGAGCCGCGGACCGCACGAACGACCGGAGCGCCTGTCGATGCAAAGCGGTCGACCAACGCACGCACCGTCGACGCGGCGAAGAGCGGCGCATCAACGAGCGACAACAGCAGCCCCTCGTTGCCCTCGTGGTCAACCGCATTGATCGCCGTCACCATGGACGACAACTGTCCGCGCTCGTACTCTGGATTCAGCACGCAGCGCGCGGCGAGACCACTGGACTCCACTGCGTGTTGAACAGCGGCCGCTTCGTGTCCGACCACCACGACCACCTCGCGAATGCCAGCCTCGTTGAAGGTGCGAACGATCCGCGCGACGAACACGTCGCGGTCATCGAGTTTCAGCAGACCCTTTGGTCGCCCACCCATTCGCGTGGACAGTCCGGCGGCGAGCACAGCGGCGGCAAGCACACGACTACTGTAGCCGCAGTTAGTGACTGAGGCTCGCCACCGCGATTCGCGCCGAACTCGCCGGAATCAAGGTAGTGCGTCACGATACCGCGCACGTTTCCCCGGTCGCACGCGCCGGAGGCAGACCGCGCAACGAGAGTCAACCTGTCAGACAGATGCTTGACTTCCCTCTGACAACCTGCCTAGACTTGCGCGTTTTCAGCTCAACTACGGGCTGAAATACAACAGTCGGCCGTCGGGCGCCTCAAAAGACGCAGTCGTCGTTTCGCAGCGATCCGATGCCGGCCGACCATCCCGGGGATTCCCCCGGGATATCGAAC
>JBEBGB010000022.1:0-24048 GCA_040081675.1 Vicinamibacterales bacterium | reverse complement strand
CGCGCCTTGACGCGGCGTCGCTGATACGCGTTCTTCATCGTCCAGAGGCCCTTCCTGGCCTCTTCGGACCAGCGGAGCTTACGCCCGTCGTAGGTCGTTTCCTCCTGGAGACCGCCCTCCACTGCCGCGATCTTCTCGATCATCTCCTGCGAGATCACCTCGAAGTCTGAGGCGCCGCAGACGGTGCACCGCACGGCGCCGCTCTGTGTAGCCGTCACGCCGCAAGACCGGCACATCGACACGGGGCCAGACTTGGCTCGCTCGAGAGCGACGGCCTCAGCCAGCGCCTTGGTCGCGGCAGACGCGCTCTTTGGCATGAACCGGTCCATCGCTTCGTCGATCACGGTGCTCGTGATCACCGAATGCCCCTTCTCGAGCGCGAGGCGAAGGACGCCGGTGCGTGCGATCCCTTTCACCTGCTCTGGCACGTGCGTCATCCGCGCCTCGGCCTCGGGTGTCCACCTGATGGTCTCCTCGGCGCGCATGTCGAGCCGCGGCACCTCGAGTCGAGATGAGAGAAGGACGTCGCAGGGCGCTCCGCGGAGTATGTTCTCCGCGTTGCTCCCCAGCCCCGTTTCATCCTTCGGGCTGTGGACGCCGATGCGCCCCACCACGACGAGCCAGGGATGGGTCTTGCGAGTGTGATCGAGGATCTTCTGAAACGGCTTGCCGTCGAGGAGTGTCTTCGTGATGGTCACGCCCATCTCAGATGCCATGCGCTCGCCCACCTCGAGATGCGACTGATAGATCTGCGCCAGCCCGGTGTCGATGATCTCTTCGTGCAGCTGGTTCTGCTCCTCGAAACGGAAAACCTTCGCCGCCTGTTCCGTGAGGACGTTGACGATGCCATTGAAGACGGAATAATGAAGATAGGGGTCATATACGGCGATCGCTTCGACCTTCTTACCGAAGGTGCGCGCCAGTTCGATGGCGGTCATGAGCGCGCCAAACGATTGAGGGCTTCCGTCGACGCCCACGAGGATCGTGTCCCGTTCCGCGTCGCCGGGGTCAGGCACGTGTTTTACCACCCAGACATCGCGATCGCATTGGCGGGCGACGCGTTCGCACACCGAGCCGATCACGCTATCCCTGGCGCGACCCACGCCGAGAGCACCGATCACGACCAGGTCGTGGCGTGAGCCGACAAGATCCTTGAGGATCTCGATGTGGTGCTTGCCGTCCATCATCCGCGGCTCGAACTCGAGCCCCTGCTCACCACAGAGTCGTGACATGCCATCGAGATAGCTGTCGGAGATCAGCTTGAGACCCATCGTGATGAGACTGTCGTGGATCTTGCGCTGGCGCTCCAGCTCCACCTCCTCGATGTACTCCTCGGGCAGGGTGTATTCCATCTGGCGGAAGCGATAGTCGTGCAGCTTTGCCGCGTAGACGTGGCAGCCGACCATCTTGGCGGAGAACGCCTTGCCCAACGCCATACTGCACGCGACGGCGCGGTTGGAGTGCTCCGAGTTGTCGACGGGAACGTAGATGCTCTTGTACATCGGACCCTCGTAACCCAATCAGTGATCGTTCAGTGACTTGTGACCTCGCCGTAGCCGATTGTCGGCGGAGGCGGGCCGATCGCCTCGTCGGCGCGACGGCGGTATCGGGACCGTACCCAGCCAACCAGAGCCAGCTCGATAGCGGCGATGAATAGTGCCGTCCTGGCCATCGGACCAGCGGCCGATGGGACCACTTCCGGCTCGAGGTAGACAGAGTTCCAGAGTGTCAGACCTCGCCTGTTGCCACGCTCGCGAGAGAATCCGTCCCACACCGAGAAGGCGACCGGCATGAACTCTGTGGGCGCGAAGCGGGCGCCGGCGGTCGGGGCCAGCGGTCGTTTGAAGATCGCCGTCCACTCTCCCTGGTCGTAGCTCGCAACACCCGTGACATCCCCTGTGTCGTTCGTCTCGATGCTCGCGCTTCCCCTCCCGGTGAACTGCTGCGGCTCGGGGCGGGCCAGATCGAAAAACCAGAGGTCCACGGTGTTCTGCGCGTCGCCGAAGATGAAGTAAGGCTTGCGCGCGCCCGCCGGGACCTGCGACGGAATCTGTATCGCGACCGCGTCAGAAAACTCTGACTCCACGGCGGCCGGCGCGGCCGTGTCCGCAGCGAACGGGTCCACTGCGGCCTGCTGGCCAGTCGCGGCCACGTCGGCGAACGGATCGCCTCCGGCCGCCGGGGCACCTGCTGGTTTCAACTCCTCTTCCTCCGGCGGCACGGGAAGCGATGGTCCGTTCTTCCCCGTTTTCTCCGCGCTCATGTCATGCCATCGAACAAGGAGAGCGATCGAGTCCGCGTCGTAGATCGCCTGCACGGTGACGGACGTGGCGGGAGGAGTGAACGAGCGTCCGGGCTCCATGATCTGTCCGACGATTGGAAAGCGGACCACAGGCGCGGACTGGAAGCTTGCGGCGCCATTCTTCAAATCGATGGGATCCTGAACGTGCTTGGCCACCACCAGGTTGCTGTAGTTGGGGCCGGTACTTCCCGAAAGAGACACGATGAAGTCTGTAATGGCCCACCGTTGATCGACCGGAAGGCTGTCGACGAAGGACGGCATCGGCGCACCCATGAACCCAGTGGTCATCGTCTTGAAGATGTCCTCGCGGGACGACCCTGCCCTGAAGGTCCAGCTTTGCGTGAGGTCCGCCGGGCGTATCGGATGCTGCAGGTCGTCCACCAGCGTTGGACCCGAAAGGCCATCGCCTCGACCGAGCGCGCCGTGGCACTTCACGCAGCCGGTATCCACGAAGAGCTTCTTCCCGAGTTCGATTGACTCAGGCGTCACTGGCGGCGCGGTTGGGAGGGGCACCGGTGCGGCGATCAGTTCGGGCTTCGAGAAGTCGGGAGAGAAGGTCGTGACGTAATAGGCGAGGTCCGACACTTGCTGGTCGGAGAGCGTCGGCCACGCAGGCATCGAACTGTAGGGCATGCCGCGCCTGATGATATTGACAAGATCCTGGTGCGTCGGCGGCATCCCGCTGGGCGTGGAGCGCACCTTGAACTTGCCCGTGGTGAAATCGCGAGGCCGGGTGTACAGGTGCGGCGTGGCATAGCCTTCGCCGTTGCCTTTTTCGCCGTGGCACTGCGCACAGTTCTTGATATACAGCGCCTTGCCGGACTCCCGCTGTGCGTCGGTCCCGACATCCGGACTCTGCGCAGTGATCGATCCGGCCAGCGTGGCACACCACGACAGGGTCAACACCAGGAGCGCGCGGCGACCGAAGGTGCGAGAGGTCATTGCGTGTGGACCTCCCCTTCACGCGGTCGAACGCCGGTGAAGTCGTAGAGAAAGAGGATCACGTCCCAGATCTCGTCTTCTTTCAGGAAGTTCTCCCAAGCGGGCATCGCCGTGTCCCAGGGCCCTCCTTCTTCGGGCAGCCCGGGCCCTCCTTTCGCGATTCGCCAGAAGAGAAACGTCTCGCGAAGCTGCGCGATCGTGTCGTGGAAGTTTGTCGGGAGCGGGTCCAATCCGTGCACGAACATGCCGTTGGCCGCCATGTTGTCGCCGTGACAGAAGACGCAATTGCGATAGTAGATTTCTCGCCCCTGCTCCACGTGTTTGCGGAACTCTTGCGGATTCGACGTCTCCAGTTGCCGGAAGGGGTTCTCTCCGGCGTCGAGATCGATCCGCTTGTCGTGCACCGTGATCTGCGTCGGCGACGCAGGATGAATCGTTCGCGAAAAGAGCGGAGGCTGGATGGGGACGTTCATCCCGACATACACGTTCGCGGCGGCGAGCGCCGGAATCGCGATGGCCGCGGCGACCAGGAACGTGGTGTACCGCTTCTCTGTCATGAACCGGACGAGCGGGCGCCAGACGTCTTCGCGTCGCTCCTCGCTGGAGGAGACGTACGCGAGAACCGCCACCGTGACGATTCCCATGTAAATCGAAATGACGGAGGCAGGAATCGGCGCGGTGAATCCGAATCGGAGGAGCACGTAAATCCCCGCCCACCACGCGCCGGCCCACAGCAGCAGGTTGGCTCGCCGGAAGCGGAGAAGCGCGAAGACGGCGGCAACGGCAAGGACAAACAGGATTTTCATCGTGTCACCGTTGAACAGAAGGCGCGGCAGGAGCCGGCGCTGTCACTGGGGCCGGAGTCGTGGCGGCAGCAGGCACTCCGGCCGGCGCAGTGCCCGGTGCCGGCGCGGTACCAGGAGCCGGAGCTGCGCCAGGCGCGGCTGGAGGCGCACCAGGCGCCGCTCCCGCAGCAGGGGCGGCCGCAGCTGCACCCGGCGGAGTGTAAAAGCGATGACTCGTCTGGAGCGTCACCGTCGGCGTGCCGCCAAGGGACTGGAGGTACGCAATGACGCAGAGAATTTCCTGGTCCGTGAGGCCAATCGGCGGTTTGTTGATGGGCGGCATGCCCGGATTGAATCCCGGCACGATGAAGCCGTTGGGATCGTACAGCGATTGAGCGAAGTACTCGATATCACTGACGCCCGCGAGACGGCTCTGAGCGCGGGTGTCCACCCCGTCGAGGTCGGGAAACCGTAGCGCCCCGGTCTTGCCGATTGTGTGGCACGTAAAGCAGAGTCCCTTGCTGTCCATGACCTCGCGGCCCACCTTGACCATGTCGGCGGTGGTCAGGTCGGCTCTGATCACGGTCTCCTGAGGAGGAAGAACCTCCTTCTGCGGCACCATCTGGCCGACATAGGTGTAGAACCCTGTCGCCGCGATCACGAGGGCGCCGATGCGGACCGAGTGCGGAATGATCATGGTGTCGGTCCGTGAGCTCCCGCAGTCCCAACACCCAGGTGCGGCGAGAGTTCGACGGAGCCTCGTGGAAGCCGCGCCTTCGTCTCCTTGAACTCCTGGAAGTCGGGCCGGTCATGAAGACTCGCGATCCAGAAGACGACGGCGATCAGCACGAAGAAGAGGAGCACGGTCACCGAGACAACCCTTGTTGCGAAGCCCAGAGTGGGCGTGAACGCGTCGACCGACGTGTCCCGAACAACACCGTAGACATGCCAATGCTGGCGAAGACCGGATCGGACGTAGCCCATGAGGCCCATGAGCCACGTGAACGTGACTGCGATGAAGATCAGCACGTACTGCGAGACCACCGGCATCCTTCCCCACTTCACCTCGCCCGTCTTCTTCGCACCACGGTAAAGGAACACGTCGATGGCCGTGATGGCCACCATCGCGAAGAGAACCGAGCTCACCTGTGGCACGGACAGACCGATCCGGACCGTCGCCTCGACGAAGTACCCGATGATGCCAAGTGAGATCACGAAGATCGCCGCGCCCGCGAAGATCACAAGCTGCGCCAAATGGCCCTTGTTCGCCCAGGGTACGCTCGCGATCTTTCCCGTCCGGCGGTACAACAGGAAGCTCATGAACGTCGTGAGGATCAGGCAGTTCACCGCCGTGTTCTTGGCGGACATGACGCCGAGGTAACCCAGGACCGGGTGTACCGATCCTCCCATCGCCCGGATTTCGGACACGCTTGCGATGATCGAGCGCGGCGTCGCCCACACCCCGAAGCAGAGGGTGATCCCGATGAGCAGGTACTTGATGAACTTCTGAAGTGGCTGCACGCCCTCGACACGCCCCATCCCGAGCCAGAGATAGTAGTTGGCGCCGAGGAAGAGCATCCCAATCAATACGGCCTGGATGATGAACAGCCACGAGAAGGCTCCGCCCATCATCGTCAGCCCGAGCGTCTGGGAGAACGCGTAGATCTCCTTCGCCAGCCAGTAGCCTGCGAACGGAAGCGGGAGGAACGCGCTGATCGCCACGAAATTGCCGATGTATCCCATCCAGTCGTAGTGCGCCCGCTCCTCATCGGTCTCCGCATGCAGGAATTTGAACGCCGCGTAGGCCGCCGCGATCGATCCGCCGAACGCGACGTTGGCGATGATGCGATGGATGTTGATCGGCATCCAGGTGAAGTTGTAGACCGCGTCCCAGACCGAGTTGACCGCACCGGTGTCCGAGACTCCCCCGGGCGAGGTCATGAACGTCACCCAGGCATTGGCAATCAGCATGATCGCCGTGCCCACGAGGTTGAGCCCGAGCCCCAGGCCAAGATGCACCAGCGGGTGGAATTTCCCCCATCCGTAGTAATAGGTGTAGAGGAAGAAGGCCTCGGCGAAGAAGAGGAGCACGTACGGGAGAAAGGTCGGAGAGAACACGCTCATCAGGTAGTTGGTGAACTTCGGGTAGAGAGCGATGAGCATGAACGTCAGGAACGCACCGAACGTGGCGGTGAGCGAGAAGGAGACGGACAGGAGCTTCGTGAACTCGTGCGCGAGCCGGTCGTAGCGCGTATCTCCGGTCTTGTAGCCGATGAACTCGATGATGAACGCGAAGAGTGGGACAGCGAGGACGAACGCTGCGAACAGCAGATGCAGTTGCGCCACCGCCCAGATCGCCACGCGGCTTCCGATGATGGGGAATTCCCGGTACTCGACTTCAACGTAGGGCTTTGCCTTGGCCCGCGCTTCCGCCTCTGCCCGCTCTGCCGTGAGCCCCTCCACGCGGGGCGTCGCGTCCACGCTGACCGCAGGCGCGCGGTACGGGTCCTTGTACTCGCGGTTGGTCAGCAACATTGCGATCAACACGACGGCGCCGAACATCACCAGTCCGGTGATGGGACCAAAAATGAACAGCAGCTTGCGGTTCATCGCTCCGTTCATTACGCCGTTGGTCACAGTGGCTCCCTCACTTGGGTTCCCTCACCTGATAGGTTGCGCGGCGGAGGCTGGCGCAGCAACAGGCTGCCCCGCCGCAGCCGGTGCAGCAGCAGGCGGCGCCCCCGCAGCCGGTGCAGTGGCGGGCTGCGCACCAGCGGCCGGGGCTGGAGCGACGGCGGGCGTGTCCCCGTAGCTGGACGCGCCCATGCGTTCCAGCCGCGAGTGTTCGAGTTGTCGCACGTAGGCCACGATCGCCCACCTGTCCGCGGGAGGTATTGGCCAGCGGTACCCCTGCATCAGCCCAACGCCGTTGGTGATGACGTCGAAGACTCGTCCATCGGGGTAATTCAGGATCTTGTCCTGGTGGTAGCTCGCGGTGGGAACGCTGGCTCGCTGAAACAGGATCCCCTTGCCGTCCCCCCTGGCGTCGTGGCACGGCTGGCAATAAATCGTGTAGCGCTGGTGGCCGCGCTCGAGCGTCGCCTCGTCCATCGTCACCGGGATCGTCGCAACGAACTGCCCGTCCGCTCCCTTGCCGGTGAAAAAGGCCTCGTCCTCTCTCAGGCCGCCGATGGCAATCGTTCCGGGAACCGGATCCCGCGTCGACGTGCCGTTGAAGAAGAAATCACTGGATGTCTGCGGCAGGACCTTCGCCTGATCGTCCATGCTCGGGTTGATGTGGATGGGAGGACGGCTCGACGTGCAGCCGCGCGCGCAACCAGCGGCGGCAACAGCCGACGCGAGAGCGAGGGCGCCGAGCACGCGTCGCCTGCCGCCGATCATGCGACGGGCCTCTCGCCCGCCCGTGCAGGCCCGGCCGCTGCCTCGGTTCGCCCATCGGCAGGCTCAGGGCGGCCTGAGCTCGCCGAAGGCCGGGCATCCTCGAGTTCCGGGTTCGGGTTGCGCACCTTGGACAGATAGGTTGTCCGTGGCTTCGTGTTCAGCTCGTCGAGCAGCGCGTAGTTGCGCGGGTCGGCCTTCGCCTTCGCGACGCGGCTTTCCTTGTCTCGAATATCACCGAACTCGATGGCCGACGCAGGACAGGCCTGCTGACAGGCCGTCTTGACGTCGCCGTCACGAAGCTCGCGCCCCGCGAGCTTCGCATCGATCTTGCCGCGAGCGATCCGCTGCGTGCAGTACGAACACTTCTCCATCACACCCCGTGAACGAACCGTCACATCGGGGTTCATGGCGAGCTTCAGAATGCCGGGCGTGTCTTTGGTGAAGTTGAAGAAGTTGAAGCGACGCACTTTGTAGGGACAGTTGTTCGAGCAGTAGCGGGTGCCAATGCACCGGTTGTAGACCATGACGTTGAGGCCCTCCCCATCGTGCACGGTCGCGGCTACAGGGCAGACTTGCTCGCACGGGGCATCCTCGCACTGCATGCAGGGAACGGGCTGGACAACGACCTCGGGGTTGCCGGAGGGTTCTCCGGAGAAGTACCGGTCGACCCGGATCCAGTGCATCTCACGCCCGTTGGCCACCTGGGCCTTGCCGACGACCGGCACGTTGTTCTCGCTCTGACAGGCAACCATGCACGCATTGCAGCCGATGCAGCTGTTGAGGTCGATCGTCATCCCCCACTGAGGGCCCTTGTCGTAGGTCTGCTCCTTGAAGAGCGAGAAGTGTTCGGACTTCTCTTCGTACACGCCGAGCGGACCGGGACCGGCTTCCTCCTTCTTCTCCGATCGAAGTTCGGTGACGGTCGACTCTCGGACCAGAGGCCGGCCCTCCATGCTGCCGTGGTTCTGCGTCGCCGAGAGCGGGTGCGTGCGTCCAAGCTTGGCGACCGTGACGCCGCTGCCGAATCCGAGAGCCGTTGAAGTTCGGAGCTTGAACGTGTCGAACCCGACGTCGGATCCAACGCGTCCACCGCGCCGACGGCCGTAGCCGAGCGTGACGGCCACCACGCCGTCTGCCATGCCGGGGAGGATCCAGACCGGGAGCTCGAGCGATCGACCCGCGTACTCGAGACGGACCAATTCCTGGTTCGCAAGACCGAGCGTCTCGGCGGTCTTCGGGCTCACGAGCGCCGGGTTGTCCCACGTCAGCTTGGTCAGGGCATCGGGAAGCTCCTGCAGCCACCCGTCGTTCGCGAACCGGCCGTCGTGCAACGACGGCGAGGGGACGAACACGATCTCCAATCCACTCGCAGAGCCCGTCGCACGCGCGAGACTGGCAACCGCCTCCGCGCTGACGGTCGGAACAACCTCGGTGAGCTCGCTGCCTGCAAGCAAACCGTCATGTAAGACGCGGTTCCACTTCTTGTCGAACTCTGCCTCTCCCAGGATCGGTTTCCAGGTCTCGCGAACGATGTCGTAACCCGGACGATCCTTGTCGCCGATCATCAGGCCCAACACCTCGACCGGCGTACGACCGCCGAACAATGGAAGGATGAGCGGCTGAATGACGCTGAGCGTCCCTCCGGCCGCTCGTACGTCTCCCCATGACTCGAGGTAGTGCGCGTGAGGAACATGCCACTCCGCGCCGGATGACGTTTCGTCGACCATGTGCCCGAGCGCGATTGAGTGAGGGACCTTCGCCATGGCCGCGACGAAGTCGAGATCGGCGGGGGCATCGTAAGCAGGATTGCCGCCGAGGATGACGAGCGTCTGGACCGTACCCGCGTTCATCGCGGACACGAGTGAAGTCAGCGAACTCGCCAACGGAAGCGCCGCGTCCTTCGTCTCGAAATAGCTGACCGTCTTGCCGGTGTTGCCGAGATGCGCGTTCAACGCGCACACGGTGGCGTGGACGCCCGCGGGCTGGCGCTCGCCCGCGACAATCAACCCGGTGCCGCGGTTCGCCAGAAGGTCTTTCGCAACGGCCTCGATCCAGCGCGGATCGATACCGGCGACAGTCGCTGCCCCGTCGCCCGAGGCCCCAGGCGCACCGAGGCGTGCCGCGAGCGCCGCCAGAAACGCCGCGACTTGACGGCTCTCCAGACGCAGCCTGTGATCCGCCATCGCCCCCGTCAGCGAGTAGACGCCCTCGACGGCGTACAGGCGGTTCATCGAACCACCGGAGGCCCCCAGACGCCGTCCGTCTGCGAAGCCCCGCGCGTGCCGGATCATCTCCGGATCGGTGAGCAGCGGATCGGCGTCCAGACTGAGAATCACCCTGGCCTGATCGAGACGGAGCAGGAGATCGACGTCACTCCCCGTCGCCTGACGCAGACCCGCGAGCCGGTTCTCGTCGCTGACGGCATCGTAGGTCGCCCATTGCGACCTGGGGAAGCGCGTGCGAAGTTCGGAGGCCAGGCGCGACAACGTCGGTGAGGAGAAAGACTCGGACAGGACCGCGAGGCCGGCGCCGCCATCCGCGACATGCGCCTTCGACAGGTCCGCCCAGGCTGTCACGAAATCGCTCCAGGGCTTCTTCACGCCTTTCAGCGTGATCGATTGCGACCTGTCTGGATCGTAGAGGCCAAGCACCGACGCCTGGATACGCACGCTCGAAGCGCCGCCTGTCGACGGGTGCGCGGGGTTGCCTTCGACCTTTGTCGGTCGTCCTTCGTGACTCTCGGCGATCAAGCCGTACGCGCTCCGGTGGAACGGCATCGTCGTCGTGTAGTAGCGCGGAATACCAGGGAGGACACCCTCTGGTGCAGCCACATACGGAACGATCTCTTCGACGGGCCGCCGGCATCCTGCGAGCCCCCCGAGCGACAGCGATGCGCCCAGCAGCATCATCATGTCGCGTCGCGTGATGCCCTCGGGAAGCTCGGAGGCGCCCTTGGGAAACTCGCGCTCGAGAGCGTCGCGATATTCTGGGAGATCCTCGAGCTGCGCGAGGCTTCGCCAATATGTGCGACTCACCGGTGGCACCCCGAACAGTCAGTCGGCGGGTTGACAGGTCGTTCACCGACTTGCGCCGCGAGGAGCCGAACGTCCCGAGGCGGAGTCCACTTCATGTTGGTAACCTCCGAGACGGGCCGCCTGTTGGGGCCGGGTTCGCGGTGGCAGTCGAGGCACCAGCTCATACTGAGCGGCATCATCTGCGTGACCCTTTCCATCTCGTCGATACGGCCGTGGCAGCTGACACAGCCGACGCCGGCGGCCACGTGCGCGCGGTGGGTGAAGTACACAAAGTCGGGAAGCTTGTGGACGCGAGTCCAGCGCATCGGCCGGCCGCTCTGGACGCTCTCGCGAATGGGTGCGAGCAGCGCGCTATCCCGCTTCACCGTCGTGTGGCAGTTCATGCACGTCTGCGTCGGTGGAAGATTGGCGACGTTAGAAATCTCGACCGAGGCGTGACAGTAGCGGCAGTCGAGACCAAGGTCGCCGACGTGCAGCTTGTGGCTGTAAGGAACGGGCTGAACAGGACGGTAGCCTACATCTGTGTACCACGGGGAGAAGTAGTACCAGACGCCCGCTGTCGCTGCGGTGGGCGCAAAGATAGCCACAAGGGCTACCACGAGCGGAAGCTTGTTCCACCAGGGCGGAAAGATCTGGGCCAATTGCTAAGGCTCCGATGAAATGGAGACCGGTTGCCCAGGTCGCGAGTCCGTGATGGACCGATGACGCCACATCAACGTGCCTCCAGAGAATTCATCGGAGGGGACCACGAAATTCGCGCGCATCTTATGCACAATTCAAGAAGAGGGTCAAGCGCGCAGAACCCTCTCCATCGACGATATTCGCAAGCGACGATCGGTGGTTGCCCGAGCTCGTCACCTTTCGCTAAGACGTCAGATGCTCAACGGCACCGACAGAAAAATATGAAATCAGATGGCCGCCGTGTCGCTGAAGGAGTTCAGTTACTCCCTGCTGGGCCGGACCAGAACCGCAGCGCACGCCGATGCACACACGGCCCTTCTCGACTTCCTGTGCATACCGATCGAGCAGCTCGCGCTCGGGCGTGGCCTTTTCCAGCATTCGCCAGAACCGCGCCATCCTCCCGTGGCTCGCCCCGCTCCCGTCGATCGTCTCCTTGCCTGACGTTCCGTGCCACGTGTGGAGGTGGCGCCTGGGAACGCCTGCGATGAGCAGGTCCGCCAGGGCCGACTCCGCGTTCGCCAGCGAATCCACCACTCCGTACACGTGAGAGGCCGGCCAATAGTGAAACACCGTCTCCCGCAGTTCCTCGACGAGATTCTGCGCAGGCTCCGCGGGGAACGCGGCATTCGGAACCCGTGGGTCACCATCTCCAGTTGATACGTCTGCGCTCGTCGCCTGTGCTCGTACGGGCAGCGGGAACTCCGGTATGTACCAGATTGGACACGGCGCCGGATTCAGAACGCCGCGCGACGTGTCCGGACGGAACCAGTAGCGCAACGGCGTTCGCTGGCGCTCGCCCATGACGATGCAGGCCGCCGCGATCTCATCGGCAACGCGCGCGATGACCTGGGCAGGGACACCCGTCTGGATGTGTGCCTTCGGGCGATGCGGGAGATCGGGCGCCATCGCTTCCATGCGGCTGCGCGCTTCGGCTTCCGCCTGGCTGTTCGCCGCCGGCAACACATGCAGCAGGTGAACATCGAACGGGAACCGACGTGCCAGATCGAAGGCGACGTTCATGGCCGGCTGTGACGCGCGCGTCAGGTCGGTGGGCACCAGTAGCGTCTGGCGTTCGGTCGAGTCAGACTCGAACCGCGGCGCCCGGCTCTCTTCCAATTGCCAGTGAATCGCGAAGATCGGCACCGTGCCCAGCTTGAGGACGCGTTCGGTGACCGAGCCGTTCGGGCTTGCGGCCCCACCGCGTGTGCTCAGCACGATGAGGTCCGCCTCGACGGACCGGCTGACGGATATCACGGAATCAACAACGGGGCCATGGGTGATCCGCACCTCCGACTCCGTGCCTTCAGGAACATGGGCCATGAGCTCGCGGAGCCTCTGCTCGGCCGTCTGTTCTGCCTCTGGGTGACCGGGTGCCCACATCCAGCCAACGGCGGGACCGATCCCCAGGTCGACAATATTGTGGTGAAGGACCAACCGCGCGCCGAAGGCGCGGCAGATACCAACGGCGACATCGACGTGACGCGAGGTAGATGGCGACAGATCAACCGGGCACAGCACGGTACGAATCGACAACATGTCAACCTCCACACGAGACGTGTCAAGCTTCCTGCGCTATTCGCATTCCTTTGGCGGCAAATGTCGTTCCGATGCGACGACTCCGAGTATTAGGGCGAGGTAATGGCGATGCGTTCAGGATGAGCGATGCCGACACGAGTCGCATGGACTCGGCGATGTGTTCGTCTTCCGCGGCAAAACAAATAAAGACCGTGGGCATGTGTCGCAATAAGGTCGTCCACGCGGGCCGATTTCGATTGACCCGCTCTTCTCGGCCGCAATCCTACTCGGTTTGTCAAGTGGAGGAGCCGATTTTTCTAGACGATTTTTCTAGACGCCTCAATGTTGGCGACGTCTTGTTGCCGAGAATGGCCGTGAGCGCGGAGCTACCGAAGGCCGATACAAATTGCAGACTGGCAGGAAGCGCCATGGACTGGCTACGATGGCAAACGGTGCTCATGCCCTTCCTGTCATGCCTGGCCATCACGATGGCAATTGATGGCACCCTTCGCTGAACCGCTGCGGCGTCGCGTCCCTGTTTTTCTGACGACGCCGTTCGTCAGCTTCGCGTCGGCCTGGCGCGCCGCCGCCCTTGCGATCCCCGATGTAGGCGTTGCGGCGTTCTTCATCGCAGGCATCGCTGCAGCCGGCGCCGGCGGGCTGGCGCCGTGGTTCGTACTCGCAGCAGTGCTCCTCAGCGTGGCGTGCAGAACGCTTGATATCGAAGGCTGGGGTCTGCTCGTTCGAGGAGGAATGGTCGGTCGCGCCGGACTCGCTTTTGGTCCGAGGGTGGCGGCCGTTGCGGCCGCCGCTCAACTCCTCGAACGTGTGCTCTTCGCGAGCCTCGTGTCCCTGGTCTTCGGACAGTACGTCGCGGCCCTGCCGATGCGTCTGCATCTGTCTGCCCGCATTTCGGAGACGGTCAGTAGCAGCGGAGATCTGGCAAGCGTCGCGGCCATCGGCCTCCTCGGATTCGCCTGGACCCGCGCGCGCCTCGGTTACATCACTGACACGAACCGAGCCGTGTCACGAACAGTCGGCGCAGTCGCCGCGCTGCTCGTCGTCGTCGTTGGCGCGGTCATCACCGTGCTCGCTCACAGAACGTCCGGTCTGCCCCCCGTGCCCTGGTTCGTAGGCCTGCATACGCTTGCGGGCGGATCGACGGGACCGATCGGAATCCTGCTCGCCGCCCTCTTCGCGTTTGGCCACGCGCTGCCTGCTGTCGGGAGTGGAGACAGCCTGGCTCGCGCCGCGAACCAACTCGAGCCTCCGCGCATCCGCGGTGTCCGACGAACGCTGGTCATCCTGCTGATCTACGGCGGGTTCGTTACCGTCGCCACGACTTTCCTGTTCGTGTGGCTCGTGCCCGTGGACGTCCAACCTGCCTGGTCCGGTGTTCCGCTGTTGGGCATTCTCGACCATCTGCCCGGGCCGGCCCCTCTTCGCGCATTGGGCACGATTGGTGTCGTCGCCAGCGGAGCGTTGCTGCTGGGCCAGGCTGTTCGCGCTGGCATTTCGGGAGCCGAACGCATGCTGGCCCAGCTGGGCCAACAGGGCCGTGTCCCACACGCGTTGACGATGCCGCACGGGAGCTTCGGGACGCTTGCTCGTGCCATCGACACCGGCGCGGGCGCGGCCGCAGCCGCGATCATTCTCAGCGCGGGCCACGTCGAGTGGCTCGCACACGCGTACGCGGCGTGCCTGGCGTGGACGTTGTTGCTCAAGGTGACGGTCCTGATTCGGCTGCGCCAGCCGCACGGAGAAGCGCCGTTCCGCGTCCCGGGAAACCTGAGACTGGGCCGCACCGAGTGGCCCGTCGGAATGATTGCGATCGGCATTGCCATCGCAGCGACGTGGATCGCGATGGTCCTGCGAGGGGATCCACCGACCATCAGCGCCAGCCTGGCGCTCGCGGTCGTTGCGGCGGTCTTCGCCGCCACCGCGAGCCGGCTGCCCACACAGGCTCCCGAAGAGACCGATCCGCTCGAGATTATCTCGTCGCGTGCGCTGACCCTTGAACAGATCGACGCGCGCCCCGGTGGTGTGCTCGTCGCCGTGCGCAATCCGAACTCACTGGCGCATCTCAGCCACGCCTTCGCGGCAGCGGGCGATCGCGATGTCGTGGTGATGACCGCTCGCCTGATCGGCATCGACGCGGAAGACGACCCGCACGATCTGCGTCCCACGCCAGGCGAACAGTCGTTGTTCTCCAACGTCATGACGCTGGCTGAACGCCACGGGCGCAACGTCCGCCTGCTCATCGTCCCCACGTCCAACGTCTTTGACGCAGCCGTTGCAGCCGTTCTCCGCCTCAAGGCCTCGGACGTCTTCGTGGGCGAGTCCTCGACGTTGTCCTCCGATGCACAGGCCCGGCTGCTCGGCGATGCGTGGGAGCGGAGCGAGACCGGGCACCTCCAAGGCGTGCGACTCGTCATCCTCCACCGGAGCGGCCGGACCGAGAACTATCACCTCGGGGCGCACGACCCCACGCTGACCTCCAGCGACCTCGACCTGATTCACCAGATGTGGCTCGATGCCGTCAAGGTACTGGGCCCTCACGTTCACCACCACGACCTGGCACGGGCAGCACTGAAGAACATGGCGGAACAACTGAAAGGCCCCGGACGGGACGATGCGCTCAAGGTGATTCAGACGGTCGCGCGACCAGCTGACGAACTTGCGGGGATCGTCCACACACGCGACTTCACGCGTCTGCGTGACCTGATCCGAAACAGGCCGGCGGACCATCTGGCGTCGCTCCTCGGCGATCTCAGCATCGAAGACCAGGTCGTGGTCTTCCGCCTCCTTCCACGGAAGGACGCCGCGGCCACCTTCGAATACCTCACGCTCGATCAGCAGGAAGCCCTGCTCAAGGCGATGGCCCAGGAGGACGTCGCCGCACTGCTCAACGAGATGGCGCCCGACGACCGCACGATGTTCCTCGAGGAACTGCCGGCACCGGTCACTCGCCAGCTGCTGGCCCTCCTCACGCCCACGGAGCGGACGATCGCAAGCACGCTGCTCGGGTACCCGGAAGGCTCAATCGGCCGGCTCATGACGCCGGCATACATTGCCGTGCAGGAGTACTGGACGATACAACAGGTGCTGGACTTCGTCCGGGAGCACGGTCAAGACAGTGAAACGCTGAACGTGATCTACGTGGTCGATGCGCACGGCACCCTCGTCGACGACCTCCGCATCCGGGCGCTTCTTCTGGCAGATCCGTCGAACCGCGTATCCGACCTGATGGACCGTCGCTACGTCACATTGAAGGCCACCGACGACCAGGCTACTGCCGTCGCACAGTTCCGCGCCAACGACCGGACCGCGCTTCCCGTGACCGACACCACGGGTGTGCTCATCGGCATCGTGACCGTCGACGACGTGCTGGATATCCTTGAAACGCAGACCACCGAAGACATCCAGCGCATCGGCGGTTCGGAAGCACTCGACGAACCGTACATGGTCATCTCGTTCGGTCGCATGATCCGGAAACGCGCCGGCTGGCTGACCGCCTTGTTCCTGGGCGAAATGCTCACGGCAACAGCCATGAGCGCATTCGAAATGGAGATCGAGCGGGCTGTCGTGCTCGCGCTGTTCGTGCCGCTCATCATCTCGAGTGGCGGCAACTCCGGTTCGCAGGCGTCAACCCTCGTGATTCGCGCCCTCGCGTTGGGCGAGCTGTCGCTCCGCGACTGGTGGCGAGTGGCCCGCCGTGAGATCGCGGCGGGACTGGCGCTCGGAGGAATCCTGGGGAGTATCGGCTTCCTGCGTATCACCGTCTGGTCCGCGTTCTCGACGCTCTACGGTCCCCATTGGCTGCTCGTGGCCATTACGGTGTCGCTGGCACTTGTGGGGATTGTCTTGTGGGGCACGCTGGTCGGTTCGCTCCTGCCCTTTGTACTCCGGCGCCTGGGATTCGACCCGGCGACATCGTCTGCGCCGTTTGTCGCGACGCTCGTCGATGTGACCGGCCTCATCATCTACTTCTCGGTTGCGATCCTGGTGCTGCGGGGCACCCTGCTGTAAGCATCTTCTTCAGAACCACGACAGCAGCACACTCTCGGTGTAAATGATCGCGGCCATCACGGCCAGGATCTGGAGGACGACCGGCGTGATGTCGCGGATCCACATCACCGGCGTGTAGTGCGCGTCCACGTCGCGCTGAATGAACGCGTACGCCACAACCGATTGCGCGCAGCCGATGTGCGTCCAGCACCCGCCGAGGGCGTAGCCGGCGATCTGCGCCATTGCGAAGAAGTGCAGCACCTTCAGGTCGAGACCATGCAGCCCCCTCGACGCAAAGTCGGCGACGATGTTGTTGTCGAGAATGGCCGAGAGCACCGTGCTGCCGAGGAACTGCGCGAAGGCGACGTGCCCCTGCCCGAGCAGCAGGGTCCCGTCGACCACTATCTGCTGCATCGCGTCGAAGAAGCCGGCCGTGGTGAGCAGCGTGATGGCCAGGAACAACGGAAACAGGAAGTAGTATTCGCCGTACTCCTGCATCGCTTCGCGCAGCGCCAGCGTCCGCATTTTCGGAATGCCCGCGATTCCGGGAAGCGCCGCGACGAATCCGGCAAACGAAGCGAGGAACAGCGGCACCCGTTCGTCGAGCGCGTGCACGACGAGCCCGGCGACGAACGGCACCAGCGCGATGGCGCCAATGGTCTGAGCGCGCCGCCGCAGTCGCGCCATGGCTGCCAGCACTTCGTCGACGCTGAGTTCGGCAGTGAGGGCCTCTTCGTAACGGCCGGCCACATCGTACAGATAGTGTCGATCCAGGCCGTCGGCCAGTTCGTCGCTGACGAAGTGTCCCAGCAACAGCCGTCGAGTCTCGACCGGGACTTCGGCGCGCACCAAGGCAAGGCCGAGCGACTCTCCGTGCCGAAGGCGATCGATGACCGGTTGAAGATAGCCCTGCAACTGCGTGGCATGCCCTTCGACGAGTTCGATCGGCGTCATCACTTCACCGTGACGGGTGGCCTGCAGGAAGCGCACATCCTGCGCGTTCGCATCGAGCACGTCCATCGCGTCGAGATCGAGGTGCTGTCCACGCAGCCGCCTGCGCAGTTGCCACGCCACGACCAGATAGCTCGCCACGGCGACCGGCACTCCGTACACCAGGAAGAAGACATTGTCGAGACTCGGGTAGAGATTCGCCTTCATGATCAGGTTCGGCGGCTCTCCGTACGCGGTCCACACACCGCAGATCGTCGTGATCGCGGTGCAGATGATCACGGCAAAGCGAATGGCCTCAGCCGACGCCGAGGCAAGCATCAGGATGATGACCAGCGTCCTGATGATCAGCCCGATCATCGACACACCACCGAGGACGCCAGACACCACGGCCACCACCGCTGTGACGGCAATGACCGTCGGAAGAATGGCACCACCGTAGCGACGCAGCAACACGAAGGTGAGGCCTTCCAGGACTCGCGTCTGCGCGATCACCGACACGAACAACGTCAGGCCAAGGATGAAGAGCATCGTATCGGCGTGAATCAGATCGTCCAGCCCCCTGAACGACAGGACGTGTTCGCTGGTCCACGCTCGCCATCCGTGCGCGGCCACCTCGGTGTGCCACGGCGAACCCGGCAGTGAGCAGAAGGTGGCGACGATGACGAGGAGCATTCCGTAAGTGAGGACGTTCTTGTGTATCTGGTAGCGGAACGAGCCGAAGATGAACAGGCCGAGGATGGTTGCCATGACCTCGGCGGCGAGGAGCCACACCGAGGCGGGCCACGCCCGACCGACCAGCGTGACGCCCACCGCCGCGACAACACACGCCGCAACAAATCGTGATGCCGACAGCATCACGACAGCCGGCGGCGCGGCCGCGGCCGACGTCGACACTTCGACACCCTCAGCCATCAGTCCCCCTGCGCGACGCTATCCGGAGGTCGCCTGAGTCGACTGGCGAGACGCGACCGCGTCCCGCCCTTCGGTGTCAAGCGCCGTTCTGCTTCTTCGAAGATGCGGCGGCCACTGGATGATGTCTTCGCCAGTTGAACCAGCCAGCCGCCGCGATGCCGATTGCGATCGGCAAGAGAGGGGCGCCGGCCTTGATGAGCAGGCCGGTCGCCAGGATGCACGAGCCGACAAAGTACTTCCAGTTCATTTCCACATCATCGCAACGAACATGACGACGAGCATGGCGGAGAGCGTGAGCGCCGGAACGGTCAATGGCTTGGTCCAGTGAACGTTGCGTACGCACGTGTGGAGCAGCGCGCGAATCTCTTTCATCTGCTGCCGCGCGATGGCCAACTGCAGCGGTGTCGTGGCCAGTTCCGCTGCGTGTCGTGTCTCCTCCTCGGCGCGGTTCAGCGCCCGGAGTCTGTAGTGCAGCTCGGCATACTTCAGCTGCGCCCAGAAGTTGTCAGGGTCGACACGGCGGGCGTCCTCGAGCGCGTCCATCGACTTGTAGACGTCGAAGTTGACGGCGTGCGCCACGCCCAGGCACGTGCGCAGATCGGCCGAGTGTGGGTTGGCGAGGCACGCGTCTTCGAGCCTGCCGATGTACGCCGCCAGATCGGTTCTGGAGACGCTGTGCGGGTCCCGCCACGGGACGGCCAGCGGTCCACGGGTCAGCGGCTGAAGCTGCGCGACGGTCGGAGCGAGAGCAAGTGCTGTGGACATGGATTACTCCGGATACGACGGTTCGGAGTGGAGGACGAATTCGGGATAGCCAACGGCGCCCATCTCGGGGATGTCGAGCCCTGCGAGTTCGACCTCCGGCTTGACGCGCTGGCCCCACACCGCATCGATGATCATGTTCACCACGAAGCTCACGGTGAAGACGAACCCGAGGAGCGTGGCCACACCCATCAGCTGCGCCACCAATTGTCCTGCATCGCCGTAGAACAGGCCGGTCACCGAACCGGGCACGCCGTTCCACGCCCCGCCGAAGTTGCTCTTGCCGTCAGCGAACAAGCCCACCGCGATGACGCCCCAGATGCCGTTGGCGCCGTGCACCGAGATGGCGCCGACCACATCGTCGAGTTTGAGCACGCGCTCGACGAACTCGACCGACAGCGCGCACAGCACGCCGGCGATGAGGCCGATGATGACCGACGCCATCGGGTTGACGAATCCACTCGGCGCCGTGATGGCGACCAGTCCGGCCAGCAATCCGTTGCCCGTCATCGACGCGTCCGGCTTTCCGTAACGGAGCCACATGTAGTACATCGCGCTGAACGATCCGGCCATGCCTGCGAGCATCGTGTTCACCGCAACTGAACTGATGCGCAGGTTACCGTTGGCCACCGCTCCCAGCGTCGAGCCCGGATTGAAGCCGAACCAACCGAAGGCCAGGATGAAGCAGCCAAGGAGCACGATGACGATGTCGTGGCCCGGCATGGCGTTCGGCGTGCCGTCGCGACGGAACTTGCCGATGCGCGGCCCCATCAGAATCGCCATCGCGAGCGCCGTGACGCCGCCGACCGAGTGGACCACTCCGGAGCCGGCGAAGTCGGCATAGCCATGACCGAGACCGTAGCTGGCGCCGAGGGTCGCCAGCCAGCCGCCGCCCCACGCCCAATTCGCGAACAGCGGGTAGATGACGGCACCCAACACAAACGACGAGATGATGAACGCGGAGAACTTCCACCGCTCGGCCGCGGTGCCAGTGACGATCGTGAGTGCCGTGTCCATGAAGACCATCTGGAACAGGAACATCACCATCACACCGACGTCGTAGGTGGCGCCGCCGAGCATGATGCCCTGAGTGCCGAACAGGCCCCAGCTCTTGCCGAACAGCGTCATCGTGACTTCGTGGTTGAGCGGCGCCGTGCCACCGAGGTTGGCCACGGCACCGACGCCGCCCTCCTGGATGGCGAAGCCGATCAGCCAGTAGGCCAGCATGCCGACGCCGTACACCATGAAGTTCATCATCATGGTGTGGTTGGCATTCTTCGCGCGGCCCAGGCCCGTCTCGACGATCGCGAAGCCGGCCTGCATGAACATGACGAGAAAGCCCGCGACCAGCGTCCACACGAAGTTGGTCGCGATGACGTTCTGCCCGACCACCGTGACGACGTCGGCAATGGTCAATCCCGCCCTGGGATCGGCCATGGGGATGTCGCCCGCTGTGCCGGTGATGGTGCCGGCAGGGTCTCCCTTTGCCTTGTCATCGGCCGAAGGGACAGGGACGGCTTTGATGTCAGCGTCCGTGAGCATCGTCGGAGCCGCTGCGGCGGGGGCCTGCGCAAACGCGGTCGTGAGCGGCGTGAGGCACCACACGATCGCCACTGCGACGATGAGCCTGTTCTTGGTCGTCATCTAACGTTCCTCTCTGATGAGCGCATCCGCCTCTCGGCGGACGTGCAAGTCCGGATGTTGGTCGTGCCGTGAGCTACTTCTTCCAAATCGCGTGCTTCTGGTAGGCGGGATTCAGGACGCCCAGGATGCCGACCAGGCTGACGACGATGCCGGCAAGCACCATGACGAGCCGGCCGCCTGTGCCGCTCATGACGCCGACGCTGCTGACTGCGATCAGAAAACCCACAAACGTCACGATCAGTCCGACGAAAGCCATCGTTAGCTCCTATCCGAGATGTATTTGATAGAGGGATGACGGGCACGGCTCGGCAAGGTCAACGACCTCGCGAGGTGCACGACGCGACGGGGAAGGAGAGAGTTACAAGCGAAGGGCGAGCGAGCGACTGGATCGCGGACCAAATGGCGGAATACGAGTCCGCCAGAAGCGACACGACGCCGGCGCAGGGACGCGAACGTCGGTGAATAACTCGCTGCCCAGGTCCAGGTCGATCAGCTGGACCCCCGGCTGCACGCTGACCAGTGGAGGAACCGTCAACGCAGACGGATCCATGTCGAGAGACTCGTTCCGCTTTGCGGGCTGCCAGTGGATGACGTGGCCAAAGATCGAGGCGACCGGCGCCGAACACGTCACATCAAACGGTGCCGTAAATGGCAGCACGCTCAGCACGACGAGGGTGAAGGCGAACATTCGTGTAATCACGGCAGCCACTTGCTGCGTAAAGCAGCACTATCGATGCCAGAGCAACCGACGAGTACATTTCGCTCTTCGCTGCGGAACTCACCGACTGTTACGGATTCACAATGCGGCGTGAGAGATCCACGAATGTAGCTACTGCCCTCGTGTTCGACAAATTTGTATGACGCGCGGGACGTTCAGATTCTGCAACGAACGGAATCGTGAGCCCGTCGCACCAGCGAGCGGACCGCGACCGACGAACGCGTCACGAAGCCAGGCCAGACTCAGACATTTTTGTCGTGACTGCTGGGACCGCAGACAGCACAGCCAGCCCAGGTACCGGCGTCAGCGTTGGAGCAGCGTTCGAACGAGCGGCGCGAACTCATTACGGAACGCGGTTCGCGATCGCTGCCATCTCCCGGGGTACGGCAGGCAATGACATTCGCCGTACCAGTGCGCGCGCGCGAGCGCTCGGCCGACGTTGGCTTCGATCGAACGAACCACCGAGACAATCGCGGACGGCTGGAATCGGGCAATCGTTTTCGCCAGCCGCGCTTCGCCGGCTCGACACGCCGCGCGCCGCGGCGCCGCGTCCAGCCTGTCGACCGGCTCCGGGCAGAGATCGACGAGATAGCAGCCGGCCGCAGCAAACAGCGACAGGAAGTTCGTTCGATCGAGTGAGGAATCGACACTATGGAACGTCTCGAATACCGCCCGATAGAGACCCGAATCCTGCTGATAGAAGAATCGACCTGACGCCGGCGGCGACTCCCCCACGAGCAGGACATGCACCGCGTCGGGACGATGGCGTCGACGGAGGAGTTCCTGAGCTCGCCGACTCGGACGCTCACCCACTTCGGTCAGCGGTGGAGTTCGCTCTCGCGCGTCACCCTTGTCGTCGCGCAGAGACCACCTCGAGGTGGAGATCGGTCAGTGCCGTGACGATACGCATGGCTGGGAAGCCAAGCTCCTCCTCCGGCTCTCGAGCGCGTCGCTGAATCCAGAACGTGCGTAACCCCGCCGCTCCAGCCCCGTGGATGTCCCACGAGTTCGACGAGACGAATCCGATTTCGCTGATTGGCAGTTGCAGTCTTCGTCCGAGCGAGTGGTACACCTGCGGAGCCGGCTTGAACACCCTCACGTCGTCGACGCTTACGATCTCGTCGATGACGTCGTCGAGTCGAGCATTCGCCACTGCCGCTCGCAGCATGCGCGGCTCCCCGTTGGACAGGATGGCGAGTGACAGTCCCACACCCTTGAGGGCTTGCAGTCCTGGTCTGACGTCAGGGAACGCGGTCAGGTGAAGATAGGCGTCCATCAACCGCTCCCGGTCTTCTCCGGTCAGCGCAAGCGACAGGCTTCGCGACGCGTAATCGAGGGCATCCGCTGTGAGCTGCCAAAAATCTCTGTACCGACCCATCACGCTGTGCAGGAGGCTGTACTGCAGCTGCTTGGCGCGCCATAACTGAGCCAGCGCATCCCCGTGTGTTGGAAACAGCTGCTCGCACAACGACGTGACGGAGAACACGTCGAACAAAGTGCCGTAGGCGTCGAAAGCAAAGGCGCGTAGAGAGCCTGGTGGCGCGGGAGATGGCATCATTGCAAACTCAGCGGCTACGACACACGCGTGAACGTGAAGGTTCCTAGTGAGGTGACCCGTCCGGACGGCGAGAGGGGTGCCGTCAGAATGCGAGTGATGGGTGGTCGCGGCGTGAGTGGCAAATCAGGTGACGAGAAGGTCACGCCCCCATCGCTGCCGGCGTCCCAGGGAGCCAGATCGAATCGCCGCTCACTCGCCCACTCGCCGTTCTGGAACAAGGGGATTCCGGATACACCGACAAACCAATCTGGGCTCGGCGCAATCATCGAGACCAGCGTGACCAGCGGCTGCGCCTGGCTGATCTCGAAGTCGGCGAAGGCGCTACCGGGTGATGAGCCGATATTGCCGCCTGTCACGAGACGCTCGGCCGTCCCCGCCGCGATCGCCGCGCTGATCTCATTGGACAACCTGGTCGTGAGTCCGCGCTCGGCCATGTCGATGATGCCGTCGCTGGCTGCCCCGCCCTCGTGCCAGAACCCGACCTGCGCGGTGTGCGTCGCTCCGATGAGCGGCGAGAAGTGGGCTGATGAAGGAAATTCCAGCGGGTGACTCGACGCGCTCCACGTGCCGTCGAAGGTAACGTGATATCGCGCCGTTGGCGGAGCCGGAGTTGGGGTCGGCGTAGGCGTCGGAATTGGCGTCGCTGCGTCTGTGGCCTCGGCGACGGGCATCGTCGGAGCGGTCGGCGTCGATGCTGTTGAACACGCGACACCGGCGATCAACGCGGCCACCAGAATTGTCAACCACCCACGCTGCGCTGTTGTATGTGTCATGGACTCCCCCTACGAACAGATCATGCAGGTCATTGGGACGATAGCGGCGACGAACGAGTT
>JBEBGB010001021.1:0-1714 GCA_040081675.1 Vicinamibacterales bacterium | reverse complement strand
CTGGAACCGCAGCCCGGTCGAGATGCGCGCTCACGAATCAATCGACGCCGAACGCGAGCAGCACATTGCCCGGCCGGCCACCGAGCGAGCCGTACCCGGATCCGACAAATACCATTCCGCCCGCAACGATGGGACCAGGCCCGTTGATGGATGCGCCCTTGGCAGCGACACCATTGACCGTCTCGAACTCGCGGTTGGTGTCGACCTGCCAGATGAGTGCTCCGCTCGTTGCCGAGTACGCGCGGAGTCCGCCGTCCTGTGATCCGGCAAGCACCGCGCCCGGCATCGCGGTGACGCCAGCGAGAATTGCCGGTGTGCATCCGCGGCCTCGCTCTCCACACAACACGGCCGGCGGCGGGGTCATCCATGCGCGCGCTCCCGTCGCGAGATCCACGGCGTGCAGTTCACCAGCGTGCGGACCGTTGCCGTCCGCCACCGGGAAGTAGACGCGCGCTCCATCGCTGGCCGACCCAAACTCCATTCCACCGAGGGCGCTGCCGTCGCCGGCGCGGTACTGCCAGACGATCGCGCCCTTCCTGTCTGGATCGAGAGCCCAGCCGACGCCAGACTTCTGTCCAATGACGATGAGATCTCTGCCGTCAGGCCGCGTGAGCAGCATCGCCGCATTGCCGAAATCGAAGTCGGGCCCGATGTCATCGCCGCAATTGGGCGCAGTGGCCGCCGTGCGGGAATTGCAACCGACAACAAAGACATCTTTCGGCGTGACTTGCGCAGTCCACGCTACTTGTCCCGTCGCGAGCGTGAAAGCCATCACGGCATCGCTCGTCGTCTGTTGCGGCTCCGTGTACATGTTGCCGGTGGCCGCATACAGCAGACGGCGCTTCGCGTCTATCGTCGGCGATGCCCAGATGCCAGCGCCCGATGGTCCCAGCCGCGTCATGCCCGAACGGTTCTGGCCGAGCGGGCGAGGTTCATTCGCAATCGTGTAGGTCTTCCAGGCCAGCGCGCCCGTGGCCGCGTCGAGCGCGACGACGCTGCCGCGGAAGGTGCAGCATTCGTATTTGGCGTTGTTGCCCTGCCCTTCCTCGCTCGAGGCCACTCCGACGTACAGACGATTCTCAAAGAGCGCTGGCGTACCTGTGATGGCGGCATTCGCGTGCTCTTCGATCTTCTTCGACCACAGCAACGCACCAGTTCCCGCATTCAGCGCGTAGATGTTGGCGCGGCCGTCACCGAAGTAGGCAATCGCAGGAGCGCTGCCAACGGCCGGCCCGATGACGATTCCGGACCGGACACCCGCTGCCGCCTGATACGTCCAGATCGTGCAGCCGGACTTCGCGTCGAGCGCGTACACGACGCCGCGCTGGCTGCCGACAAACACACGGCCGAAGGCGACGGTGGGCAACCCTCGTGCGTTTGCCGCGTCAGGAAAGCCAAACGCCCACTTCAAGGTCAGCTTGGGCAGCTGTTCTGCTGTCACGCCGGGCTTCGCCTGGTACCGCTCGTTTGTCAGCGCAGGTCCCCATCCGCCCCACTGCACGCCGGTCGATCGGTCAAGTGCGGGAGCGCTGGCACACATGCCCGCAGCCGCCGGCGTCGTCGATGCGACGGACCGGCCGCTCAGGTACTCGGCAACGGCGCGACGCTCGGCGACCGACAGGTCGGTGCCCTGTACGCGCATGGCGCCCGAGGTGAGCGCGTCAAGGATCGACTCAGGCGAACGCTGTCGTAACGACGCGACCGTCGGCGTGCG
>JBEBGB010000021.1:0-24155 GCA_040081675.1 Vicinamibacterales bacterium | reverse complement strand
GGCTGCAGGATCTCGATCGTCGACACTTCCACGTCGTGTGCACCCAGCGTTCCCCCGACTTCCAAAGAGGACCCGCCGCGTGCTGAGCAAGTTCGGAATCTGCTTCAGCGCTCACACGATCCGGCGTTACGGACGCAGTGTGTGCGTGATCGCCAGCCTCCTTGCGACGACGTGTAGCAGTCAAACGACGAGCACGACACCGAGCGCGCAGGTCCCGGACCCTGTGAATGTTGCTGGCACCTGGGTCGGGACGCTCGAGTCGTCCGGGTTGGCACCCCGTTCAATCAGTTTGGTCGTGGTCCAGGGTGGTTCGTGCGTGGACGGCGGATGGAAGACCGACCCTGCAGAGTGGGTCGGAACAATCAGCGGGTTCGCGGACGCGACCTCGTACTCGGGGTTGATGACCATCGAGAACCTTGACCGCACCTGCACGGGCGTCGCGACGGTGTCTGGTCTCGTAGGCACGGACACGCTTCGATGGACCGGCACCGGTTTCACCGGCGGCTGTCCCGGCGGACTTCCTCGCGGCCTGACGATCTCGTTGAGTCGCCAGTAGGCGTCCAGCAACACAGTCTGAGGCGTCGCACCGGTCCGCTAACGTCCGGCGACCCGTTCGGCGAGGACGGTCAATTCGGACAGAAGCGTGCGGCCGCGGTCCGCGTCATACCACGTCTGGCGAGCCGCAAACAGGCGGGCACTGTCGGGGGATGTGGCCATGGACCGGAACCACGCCTGCACTTGGGCAGGACGTTCGACCCATGCGCCGACTTCGCGGCTGCCTCGCAGCAGCACCACGGTTGGCGTGGCCACCCGACCGTCCGGAGTGGGGTGCCTCTTCATGACCGCGGCGCCAACCTCGCGGTTGACGATGCGGAGGGGAATCGAGAGCGTGCTCGCGAGCCTGGCTACATAGGGAACTGCGTTGACCGAGTCGGGACACCAGTCTTCCGCGACGATCAGGATGCGAAGGTTTCGAGATGCGCGCTCGAAGCGGGCCGTGATGTCCGCGTCGAGAGGGGCGTCTGCTGCCGCGAGCCACAGTTCGCGCTGAGCCTTCGCCCCGTTCAGGAACTGGTCCCACCTCTGTCCGCGGAGGAACAGTTCGTCAGAAGATTCCTGCGCGACGGGTGACCCCGCCGTCAGTGCGAGGGTGGCCAGCAGCGTGACCGCGAGCGCACGAGTGAAGACCACGTGCCCGATCATACGAGGAATGGAAGGTGAGCCGCGAGGATAGGCGTGCGATCAACGCGGCTTGAGCTCCTGGAGGCGCTTGGCGGCATACGCGTACTGTGACTGCTCGGGGGGCAAGAGGTCGAGCACCCTTTGGTATTCCGTGATCGCCTCAGCGGATTTACCGAACGAGTCGAGCACTCGTGCGTGGTTGAAGGCGGTGAGGCCCTGCTCATCGAGCTTGCCCCGGACAGAGGCGACGCGATCGTCGATCTTGACCGAGGGGTCGATCTGTCGAGCGCGGGTGTAGGCGCTCAGTGCCCCTCGAAAGTCGCCAGCCTGTTCAGCCCGAAACCCATCACTGATGACGCTCTGTGCCAGCGCGCGGACGCGAGTGCGCGCCTGGGCGAGCAATGCCGGCACGTCCCGGAAGCCGGGATGTTCGCGCTCGATGGCTTCCAACCTCGCGATCGCTTCGCGCGGATTGTCCTTCACCCTCTGCGAAGCTTCCTGGTACGCGAACTCCAGGCGGGACGACCGGCTTTCCCAGTCCGTCTGACTTTCACCGGGAAGGCGAGGCACGAGAGGCGCCGGAACGTTTGCTGGCGCGGGGTTGCGTCCGGACTCGCGCCGGACCGATCCGGCCGCGGCATCCGGAGTGGAGCGTTGCGGCAATCGTTCCGTCTCGTTCGTTGGGGGAATGACGGGTGTCCGGCTACTGCCGTTCGGCTGTCGCTCATTCACGGGCGGTGACCCGGGATCCGGGACCACTGACGAAGTGCCCGCGACTCTGCGGTCGGGTTCCGCGGAAGGCGTCTCTCGGAGGAGCGCGAAAGCGATCAGTGCCCCGGCCACCAGCACCGTGATGGCGAAGAAGACGGCTTGCTTCGCGCGGTTCGGCTGAGAAAGGGCTCGCGGCGCCGGGGGACGAGAAGCGTCAACCACGTCGATCGGCGGGGAAGCCACCTGCGGCGGCGCGTACAGGGTCTGTTCGCCATCGTCATAGATCGGATGCTCATCGGTGTCCTTTGGCGCCGACGCGAGTTCTCCGATCACTTCGAGCGAGTATTCGCCGAGCGTGACTATTGCCCCTGGGCGTAAGATCGCCGCCGACACTTTCCGGCCATTCGACCAGAGGCCGTTCAAACTCCCGAGATCGACGATCCGGCATTCCCCGTCTTCGACACCGACTTCTGCGTGGAAGCGCGACACGCCCCGCTCACCGTCGAGCACGACGTCATTGAGCGCGTCGCGGCCAATGCGCAGCGGCGAGTCGATCAGCTCAACTTCCTGACTGACCACACCGTCACATGAAATAACCAGGGTCGCCACTATCATCTCCCTAGCATCTGCGCGAGGTTGTCATTTCCGAAAATGAAACCACAATGCCGATGGATTGGGATTATACTGCGCCCCATTGATCTAGCTCGACGCTTCTGAGCGACGTGTCATGGCGGAGTGGCGCAGGCGGGGCTACGGTGCAGACCAGCGAACGCGAACGGGATTACAGCCGCCTGGCTACGACCGCTTTTGCACGCTCCGGCGAACCTCGGACGGCGCTCGTGGTCGGAGCCGGAGCTCTTGGGAATGAGGTCATCAAGAACCTCGCCCTGATTGGTTTCGAACGCCTGCTCATCGTTGACCGTGATCACGTCGAAGCCTCCAATTTGACGCGTTCCATTCTGTTCTGCACCCCGGACATCCACCATCACATCGAGCGTCGCACTCCGAAGTCTGCGTTCGTGGCCCAACGGGTTCGAGAGATCAACCCCGACGTTGCGGCCGCGGCGTTCGTGGGCGAGATCGCCGACGTTGGCTACGGCGTACTGCGAAGGGCTGATGTTGTCTTTTCCTGCCTGGACAACGAAATGGCGCGCCTCGAACTGAGCTGGGGATGTGCCCGACTGCGCAAGCCGCTGGTTGACGGCGGTCTCGGGCTGATCAACTACTCCAGTGGTCAGGTCACCGTGTTCCCGGCTGCGGACGGTCCCTGTTACGCCTGTCGCAAAGGTGCCGAGCGCCGGCGTCAGTTGTTGCAGGACTTGCAGGGGCACGAGGACCCATGCTGGCGGAAGGAGGACGCCATCGAGGCCGCGCAGGGCGTGGCCACGACGTCGCTGATGGCGTCGGTCGTCGGCGCCTTCCAGGTGGAACTGGCGATTCGCGGCCTCCAGGATGGCTTTGTCGCCGGAGTGGGGCAGTCGTATCGAGTCACACTGCACCCGACGCCTCGGCTCGAGCTGAGCACCTTCGAGCGCAGCCCGAGCTGCCCAATGCACGACCCTGCATCGGTCGTCGGTGCGGTTGTCGAGTGTGCGAGCGCCGTTTCGGACACGATCACGCCGCTCGGTCTGTTTCATGAGGCTGGCGTCAGTGAGGGCTACATTGCGCTCGACTGGCCGATGACGGCCCGCGCGTCGTGCCGTACGTGCAGTCACGTCTGGGAGCCGCTCGTGCGGCGTGCCAGGTTCCGCCGGGCAGCCTGCCCGGCGTGCGCGGGGACAGACCTGGTGGAAACTGAAATTCTCAGCGTCATCGCCGCCGCTTCGCCGTGGGCGACGCGCACGTGTGCGGCGCTGCGCCTGCCGCGTGGACACATCTTCGAGATCGGCGACGCCCGCCATCCAGACCGTCCGCTCGTGCACGTGGAACTCACCGGGGATCTGGCGGCCTTGTTCGAAGAGGTGCCGTGCTGACGCGCGCGTATTATTTCGGTCTCGCGGTCCTGATGGGACTGGTCACCTTCGTCGTGGCTGCGTCCGCAAGTCCGGCCGCGACGCTCGCGTGGAGCCTGGCGGCGGGTACCCTGGCGGTGTTCTGGGTGCGGCTCCTCGGCGACCCCGGTCGGACCTTCCACGAGTTGGGGCCGCTGGCAATGGCCGCGGTCAGCCTCGGTCTCGGTGGCGCCGTGAGGTTCATCACCAATCCCGCGGGGTGGGGCTGGCCCGAGCCGCTCGGCCTTCTGTTCGCAGTGGGCGCGGCGTGGGGCATCGATGTCCTGGTCCCGCCGACGGCGGCCGTCGATTGCTTCATCTGCAAGCAGCCGGCTGGCGACCAGCCGCGGTTCACGTGTCCCCGCTGCAGCCAGTCGATCTGCGCCAAGCCGAATTGCTGGCTGGCGCGCAAGTTCCGCTGCCGGTCGTGCGACGAGCGCGACGTCGTGATCTTTCCAAGCGATCGGTCATGGTGGCAGGAGCGAGTCGGACCCCGTCTCAGCGAAGGGGCGTGCGGCACGTGCTACAAAGAAGCGTTCGAGACGGACCTGCGCGCGTGTGGTCGCTGTCAGTGGGCGTTCTGCCGGAGGTGCTGGGACACCGGCAACGGTCAGTGCACGCACTGCGACTGGGTCATTCCGGACCTGCCAGCATCACTCCGGCCCTTCATGCCGGCTGGCATTGCTGGCAAGCAGACGGATCGGCACGCCCGGAGGTAAACGCATACATGCCCCAATACCAGGTCTACTTCGACACACTTGAAGGCGAACGTCGGTTCGACATCGAAATCGGCGACGGCGAAGCGCTCGAACAGATTCTGCACGACGTTCTCGTCGAACTCTCCGAGCGCGGACACAAGATGCGCGGCCTCAGCACGGGCGACCTCAAGGTGATCTGGGGCGGTCGCGAGGGTCGCGAGCTGGATTTGTCGCGGCCGCTTGGTGAACAAGGCGTACGGCCGAACGACGTGCTCCGCGTGCTCGTGGAAATATACGAGGGCGGTGGCCAGAGCCTGCGCGCCGACCGCGTCGAGAAAGAGTGGACGCTGTTGACAAGGCTCGCTGCCGCCAATCCGGATGTGATCGAGATCGTCAGTCGGGCCCCATCTTCGGTCGAGGAGATCTTTCATGTCCGGCTGCACCGCAGTCCTGGCATCGAGCGGGCGCACCGCGAGCGGCTGGCCACCCGCGACGTGCACACGCTGCGCCTGTGTTTTTCGCGCTTCTATCCGGAAGTTCCGATCGACTGCTACGTCACCGAGCCCTTGTTCCACCCGAACGTGAAGCCCGAGACCGGCTTTGTCTGCCTGTGGGAGCAGGCCAATCCGCAGGAGACGGTCGTGCAGGCGCTGGCCAGAACGCAAGCCATGGCGGCCTACCGCATGGTCAACACAGGCGCGCCGCACCTGATGAACAAGAATGCCTCCGACTGGTACCAGACCGTCGGCCGGCCACAGCAACTGGTGCCTCTGAGCTGGGACGAATTGAACGTGTTCGAAGTGCGGGATGGCCAGATCGTCTGGCTCGACCCTGCGCGGCGCATCCGCGTGCGCACGCAGTGAGGACCCCATGACCAGATTGAAGAATCGGCTGGCAGGGGCGGAACGTGCCAACCCCGTCTCTCAGGTGCACTTCTGGAAGTCGCCGCCTGGGGCGGCGGTCGAGGTCTCACTGGTCGCCCACCTCGATGTCTACGCGACCATCCACCAGCACTCGGTGGAATCGCTCCCGAATGAGACCGGCGGATTCTTGCTGGGGCGCGTCGCGCATGATCCCCTTCGGGGGTCGTGGCACATCGAAGTGGACGAAACGCTGCCCGTGGAACCGCTCTCCCAGGACCCGGTGCATTTCTCCTTCACGTGGCGTGACGTCGACCGCGTGCGCAACCACCGCGAAACGCAGGGGAAAGCGCTCATCGGGTGGTATCACACGCATCCTGACATCGGCATCTTCCTGTCGGAGACCGACCTCGAAAAGACGCACCGCGTGCTCTTCAACGAACCGTTTCAACTCGCGCTGGTATACGATCCCGTGCGCAGCCGGGCCGGCTACTTCTTTTGGGAAGGCGTGCAGGTGATCGACGCCTCTCAGGCATCGTGGCGCGAGTTCGAGATTGCGTTCGCGGACGAGGCGCCGCAAGACGCCGCGGTCGAAGCCGCTGCGGATGACCCCGGCGTCGCGGCCGACGTCCCGGCGACCGACCCTGTGCCCCCGGCCGTACCGGATCCAGAGCCGCCGGTCGCACAGACCGATGACACCGAAGGAGACGGAAGCCGTTCATGAGTGTCAAGCAGACCGTCTACTTCATGGGGCTTGTCGGTGCCATGGCCGGCCTCATCTGTTGGGCGTTACAGAGTTGGATCGGCGATCTGGTGCGCCTGCCCCAGGGCGAATTCACCGTGCTCGTGACGACGCTGATGGGCGCACTCATCGGCGGCATGACTGTGGGGTTTTCCGATCGCTGGAGCGCCGACCGCGTGGTGCTGAAGTGGATCCTGGCGGGCGTCGTCTCTGGCGCCCTGGCCGGCCTGGTCGGCGGGCTCATCTACCTCCCGATTGCGTCCAGCGTGATGCAGTCGAGCGAATCGGGCGCGGGGCTGCTCATTGGCCGTCCGCTCACCTGGCTCATTGCGGGCGCGCTCATCGGCTTGGCCACAGGCCTGCGTTGGGTGTCCATCAACCGACTGCGTCCGGTGCATGCACTCCTGGGCGGCCTGGTCGGCGGCCTCATCGGCGGCATTATCTTCACGTTCCTCGGCGGCAACGACATCTTCCAGGCGCTGGCGTTCATGATCTCCGGGCTGGGCATCACGCTGGGCGTGGCGCTCGCCCCCGTGCTGCTCCGCGACGGTGTCCTTCAGTTCATCAGCAGTGCCGACCCACGCGCGCAGAACAAGTACGCGTCGCCCCAGCAGGAATGGATTATCCAGGACGGGGATCGCCTCATTGTTGGCAGTCAAGGGTCCGAACGCAACGCGACGTTGTATGCGAGGGCTGTGGACATTTACCTTCCCGATGCCAGGGCCGCCCGGCGGCACGCGGTGCTGTCTGCTCAGCGTAAACGTTTCTATCTGGAGCCCCATCCCGAGAACGTCGGTCCGCAGGGGCAGCCGCTCTCGGTTCTACAAGTGAACAACGTCAACGTGACTGGCACCCGCGAACTCCGCGACCGCGACGAGGTCATCGTCGGCCAGACGCTGTTGCGCTTCGTCTCGCGTCAGAAGCCGGAACTCGCGCACCCGAACCAGGGAGAACGGCGATGAAGCATGCGCGCGTGGCGCTGGGATTTTTGCTTGCCCTTGCCGTCCCGATGACGGGCCAGGCTCAGGGCACCGTGGATCACCTGGAGCTGCTTCAGCCGCCGCAGTTGGTCGATTGCGATACTCGGCCCTTCTTCCGAGTGGTCCTCAGCCCGGTCGATGCCGATCGGCGGCCCGTGGGCGTCTCCCTCGGCTCGGGCGATCCGCGGCCGCTCTTTCAGGTCATGGACAGCGGACGGTCGCACCGCGTGGTGTATGTCGGCGGCCCAGAGAGCGCGCACGCCGCGGGCAGCTACACGCTGATCCTGTTCGATACGAGCGGCAGCATGAACGCCCGGATGCCGGGCTCTGGCGAAAGCCGCTTCACAGTGGCCAAGGCTGCCTTTCGCCGATCGCTGTCGACGTTCGAGGACGGAGTCGACTCCATAGCCGTCGTGCCGTTCGACAGTCGCAACGTGGCGAGCCGCATCAAGGCAGCCTCGTTCCAAAACACCCGAAAAGGTGTCGAGGACCAGTTGGACGCGCTGCCCAACCCGCTCAGGGACAACAACACGGCGCTGTACTCGGCGGTTGCAGCGGCGCTACCGATCATGAAAGCCAAGGCCGATACGGGGTTGCCCGTATCCCTTGTGCTCTTCACCGACGGCGAGAACGACGTCAATCGTCCTGGCGACGATCCTGGTCTGCTCGGACCGGAGGGCCTGAAGCTCGTCAAGGACATGGCGGCGGAGGCCAAGGTGCCGATCACCACGGTCGGCTTCGGTGTCACCGGCATTGCGGCCGCCCAGACATCGCTGCGCGAGATGGCCTGGCCCACGCCGGACAACTTCTACGACGTGGCAACAAGTGCGGAGCGCCTCACCGCCATCTTCGAGAGCACGCGCCGCAAGCTCACCGACCGGATTGTCGTGCTGTTCGGGCCGGTACGCGATGCCCGCGAACAACTCTCGGGACAGTCCGCCCAGTTCAACGTCAAGTTCCGCTCAGGCGATAGCATCGTGTCCAGCCGCGCCGAGCCGTTGTGGAAATCGCCAGGCGTGGGTGTGCCGGTGGCCGAGGCCACCTGCAGCACAGCCGAAGCCAGTGCGATCCTCGAAGGCGTCGATGGCGAAGCGCCCCCCCCGAGGCCGTGGCGACGGATCGTCATCCTGCTGTCGTTCGCCGCGGGGCTGGCCGCGCTCTGGTTCGGGGCGCCCCGCCTGGTTTGGCCCGACAGCTACGTGCCTCGTCCCACACTGTCGGCATTGGGCGTTCCGCCCATTGAGCAGCCGCGAGTGCCTGGCGTTGAGATGCCCTCAGCCCCGAGCTACAGTCCGTCGACTCCGAGCTACAGTCCACGGCCTCGGCCAAGTGCGCCTGCGCCGGCACCGCCGAGGGCCGGAGGCCCGGCGACACCGGCACCGCAGCGGGCCGCGAGTCCGGCTGCACCTGACCGCACCATCGTGGTGCCATCGAAACCTTCGCCGCGTCCGCAGTCACCTCCACCTCAGCGCCCGCGTCCAGCGCCGCCCGCGTCGCGTCAGGACGGCGACGCCGGGGACGCCACAGTGTTCATCCCGCCACCGCGGAAGACACCGCGCGTTGACGACTAGGCGCCACAGGGAGTAGTGAGACTCAAACGAATGGCCGACGACATCATCGATTTACGATCCGTCAACTGGAGCCAGGGCATGTTCCTGACTCCCGACCACTTCATCCGGCAGGAACGGTACTTCGATTCTGTGCTGCTGTGGTTGACGCGTCACGGGTCGGGTGCCATCGGTCTTGTGGGCGGAGGCCCACGTGTGCCGGCTTCCGAAAGGGGTGCGGCTTCCTTCGATCCCATCGTGCATGTCGACGACACCGGCGACATGTTGAAGGTCACGGTCACGCAGTGCCGCGGTATTACGCCCGGCGGCGCCATCGTCGACGTCGATCCGAGGCGCGCGCTCACGCTGACGATGACGAAGCGGGAACTCGAGGGTGCGCTGGAGTTGGGTGTGTACGTCGTGGCAAGGCCGCACGACAAGGAACCTGACGACGGTGTCGAAGACGCGATCAACCCGCAACTGCGGACCGGAAAACGTGCCTGCTATCGCATCTCGCTCGAGCCGCGGGCCGACGAAGCTGACTGGAGCCTTCAGCTTGTGCGGCTGAGACGTGCCGAGAGTGGCCTGCACTTCGAGCGCCTCAGCGGATTCATTCCTGCCTGTGCGTACATGAGCGGTCATTCCGAGTTGATGCATGCGTTCCGCCGCATCAACGACCGGATTGCCACCATCGCCGATCGCTACAGTGCGCTGCACCGTGCGATCGTCGACTTTACGTCTCTGGCACGTGCGCGCGGGCTCAATGTGGAGCAGGACGTCGAGACGCTGGCCTTCGCCAGCCGCATGGTCGTCGTGCTGGAGGAGTGCGCATATCGCGTGCTCGACCCGTTGCAATCGCCCAAGCAGTTCTTCCAGGAAACGAATCAGCTGATTCGCAGTTCCGCCTTGTTCCTGTCGCTCAGCCCGCCAACCAAGGAGTACTTCCGGCTGCTGGCTGGCGAGGTAGGAGCCACGGAGTTCGTGTCGATGCTCGAGCAGGAGGGCGCGGCGCTCGAGATGAATCGCCGCTGGTCGCTGGCCGAAGACCTGGGCGAGGAATCGGACAAGGTGCTGCGTGCGCTCGACCGCCTCGATCGCCTGGAGCAGGCGCTCGAGGGGAAGTACATGGACTACCGGATCAGTCCATCGCTCGAGAGCATCAACTTCGTCTTCGATCGCACATCCGGCGACCCGGTGCTCTACAAGTCCGTGGCGAAGCCCACGCCGCCGCGCGCGCACGGGCAGGAACTGGCGTTCGTGTTCGCACCGCTTCGGCTCGAGGCGCGCGAGCAGTATCGCTTGATCCTGGTCAGCGATCGGCAGGCCCGGTTCGCGTCTGGCGACAGCATTACCGCCGAACTCCGGATCAATCACGGCGAGGGGCTCAATCGCCCGCCGGAGTTCCGAACGTCGCACTGGGAGCTGGATGGCCAGAAGAACTTTGCCATCGACTTCAGCGCGCCCGACGACATCGTCAACATCAACGACATCCGACTGAGTCTGAGGAGCGCGCAGCCGATCCGGAGCGCGCTGCTCTACGTGCGCGCCCGCCTGATGCCAGGCGGAGTCCGCCTGCCAGAGCCCCCGCGTTCGAGCCCCCGCGTCGTGCCGACGCCTCCGCGGCCGGTCGCGGTGCCCCCGTCACCGTCGCCGTCACCCTCGCCAGCGCCTGAAGACCCGACGCGTCGTAAACCGCGCAGGCTAATCGACTGACAGGACTCCCCATGCAGACCGCACGCGAGCTGTTTGATGCCGGGCATCTGGCCCAGGCTCTCGAAGAACTGAACAAGACCGTGAAGGCGAGGCCGTCGGATCCTGGTCTGCGCACGTTTCTCTTCGAGCTGTTGTGCGTCCAGGGCGCGCTTGATCGTGCCGCAAAGCAGCTCGATGTGCTCGCTGCCCAGGCCAGCACGCCGGGCATCGAGCTGGCCATCCAGACGTACCGCTCGCTGCTCGCGGCAGAAGAGCAGCGTCGTGCGGTGTTTGGTGGTGACGCGCTGCCGAAGTTCATCGTGCCACCGGGCCCGCACGTCGAGCGATACGTGATGCTCGTGAAGAAGATGCGCGCGGCAGGAGCCGACGAACTGTCGGCGCTGGTGGCGGAAGCTGAAGACTCGCTGCCCGCGCTCTCGGGTGAACGCGATGGCCAGGGGTTTTCCAGCTTCCGTGATGCTGACGACCGCATGCCGGGCGTCCTCGAGGTGTTCCACGAGGGTGAGTACCTCTGGGTACCACTGGACCAGGTAGCGACCGTTTCCATCACGCCGCCGCGCAAGCTGCGTGAAACCTTGTGGGCGCAGGCGAGGCTCGAACTCGTCGGGCAGGCACCAGGAGACGTCTTCATCCCCGTGCGCTATCCCGACTCGCACCTGCACGCGAACGAACAGGTGAGGCTGGGCCGAATCACCGAGTTCCAGGCGCTGCACGATTGCATGGTGCTCGGCAACGGCCAACGCGTCTTTCTGGTCGACGATGAGGAGGTCTCGATGCTCGACGTGAAGAGCCTCACCCTGTCGCCATCAGCGGAGCCTGCCTGATGGCGGTGTCGTCGCCAGCGCTCGACATCGACGCACTACTTGCCCCGATTCCCGGCGACAGTCCGGCCGGCGTCGATCTCCGCTACGAGAGCGTCTACGACAAGATCAAGGAAGCACGGCGCGCCGCGCTCGACCTCCAGACGGGAAAGGGCGGCTACGGCGAGGGTGACGGGGCGATGAGCCCCGCTGAACGCGCCTCCGCAGCGCTTTCCGACTGGCGCCAGGTACACGAACTGGTGGCCGCGCCGCTCACAACTCAGTCGAAGGACCTTCAGCTTGCCGTCTGGCTGCTCGAAGCGCAGACGTACTTGTCCGGTTTCAACGGTGCCGCGGCCGGCCTCACGCTCATTCGCCGGATGCTCGAGATGTACTGGGACGGCCTGTTTCCGGCCATCGACGAGGACGATTCGGAACCGACGGCACTGCGCATCAGCGTGCTCGATTGGATCAACCATCAGGACCGGCTCCCGACCATCCTCCGGACGCTGCCGCTCACCTCCGGCAGTCGCACCTATTCGCTGGCCGACCTCGAGATCGCTCAGAAGGCGACCGGTGACGAGGCGCGGAAAGAGCTGGAGAGAGAAGGCCGGCCATCGGCGGAGCAGGTTGTGCAGGCGATCGGAGCCTCGAGTCTCGAGCATCTCCAGCGGGTCAACGCCGCCATCGAGACGTGTACGACCGAGATGGCGGAGCTCGAAAAGGTCACCGACGCGCGCCTCGATCGGAACGTGGCCTTCGGGAATGTGCGGAAAGTGCTCGAGGCGTGTCAGTACGAAGTGGGCCGCGCCCTGCGCGCGAAGGCTCCGCGCGAGGTAAAGACCGCGGCCGCATCGGCGGATGGCCAGCCGATCGCACCTGGAGAGGCGGCGTTCTTTGCCGAGGTCGGCGGCGATGGCCTGTGGCAACGTGCGTTAGCGCTGGTGCAGCAGGGCCAACTGGAGGGTCTGCTTCTCGCGCAGGGACACATCGAGACTGCAGGCTCCGGGCGCGAGCGTTTTCTTCGGCAACTTCAGCTGAGCGAACTCTGCGTGCAGTCCGGAATGCACAGCTTCGCGTACCCGATTCTTGATGAACTCGGTCGGACCATCGACGAGCGCAATCTGGTGTCGTGGGAAGATCCCGCGGTGATCCGGCGCACCTGGACCGGCCTTGCCAGTGTCTGCCGCCCGCTGGCGCGCATCAAGCCGGAGAGCGTCGAGCGGCAGGCGGTGGCACAGCAACGGCTGACCGATCTGTCGGGCACCCCTCCTCCTCCTCCTCCTCCGGCCGACAGCGAATCGTGACGAGCGCGCCGCCACGCCCGCCACGGGCAGGGAACCACGAACAGCGTCACGCGCTCGTCAACTGCATGGTGCGCGGCGCGTTCACCGAGTCGGGCGCCTGTCACTGCCTGCAGATTCAAGACTTCGATGCCATTGAAGGCGACGCCCGACTGCACGCACTGGCGCGGGTGACCGCCTCGGACTTGCAGACGCTGTTGCTCCGGCTGTTTCTGCTCGGGGGAGCCGTCGACGTGCCCACGTTCGCAGCGGTCTGCGGCGCGGATGAAGCGTCCGCCTTTGTCGAAACCGGACTGCTCGCCATCTTCGAACAGGCAGGAGACGGCGCACCCTTGGTGTATTCGCCCGTGCGCCTGGTGCCGCTCTCCGACGGCGCGGGACGCACGCTGCTCATAGCGTCCGACCGTGGCGACCATTTCGATGGTGCGCCGTTCGTGCCCTTCGCAGACATCGTCTTCTCCGGGCACAATCCGCTGACGCGGCAGTTCCTTCGACTGCTGCCGCAGACGCCCACGGGCTCTGCGCTGGACCTCTGTTCGGGGACCGGCATCGGCGCTCTTGTGGCCGAGAGCGCTGCCCGCGATGTGGTCGCCGTGGATATCACAGAGCGGTGCACCCACTTCGCCGTCTTCAACTGCTGGCTGAACGCCAGCGAGCGGGTGGACGTGCGGTGCGGCAGCTTGTACGAGCCTGTCCGCGGCGCCCGCTTCGATCGCATCCTGGCACACCCCCCTTACGTGCCGGCGTTGTCCGAGCGTCTGATCTACAGAGACGGTGGCGAGTCGGGGGATCGGCTCCTGCGGCAGATCATCGAAGGACTGCCCGAGTTCCTGGAGGTGGGCGGTACCTGCCACGTGCTCTCGATCGGCATGGACACGGCAGAGGGACCGTACGAGTCGCGCGTGCGGCGCTGGCTCGGTGAGGCCGCTCCGGAGTTCGACATCATCTTTGCCTTCGGTAGTGCCATGCCGGCCGAGGAGTTCGCGCGGTCGCTCGTCACCCGGTCTGCCGCGTCCGAGCCGGGCGATTTCGAGAAGTGGCTCGAGCTGTTTGCCCGCCTCGAAGTGCGCGAGGTCGTGTACGGTGCGCTGGTCGCGCGGCGTTTCGATCGTGCCAGCGGCGAGGCGCAGACCAGGCGCGTCGTTGCGGGTCCCAGGACAGGGCCAGCGTCGTTCGAGGGTCTGCTGCGCTGGTTCGACTGGCTGCGGCGTCCGGACCTCGACGCGCGCGTCATGGCCAGTCGACCCAGACTGGCGGCCGGCGCCGAACTCGACGTGCATCACTGCGTGGTCGACGGACGGTTCGTCGCGCAGTCGTTCGGGCTGTCCAACGATGAAGCGCCCTTCCGGGTACTGCTCAAGACCGACAGCTGGGTCGCGACAATTCTCGACGCTCTGAACGGCCAGCGTGCCGTGTCGGATCTGTTCGAGGGCGCCACCCAGGTGGGAACACTGCCGTCGACGATGACCCGACGAGAGTTCATCGATGCGATCTGTCTCCTGATCGAGCGAGGGTTTCTTGTACTTGATCCTGCGTCGCTCTGATCGCGCGTCGACGCGATTGGATCCAAGTAGAGCGGATGCACCGTGAGCGCTCCACATCATCTCGTCTTACGGGTTGCCGACGGTGGTGCCTCACACCAGCTTGTCGGCCGCCCCGTCGTTGTCGGCCGCGCCGACGACTGCGATCTCGTGGTGCCCGACCCAGGCCTCTCTCGCCACCACTTCGAGCTCACGTGGCGTGCGGATAGCTGGCAGCTTCGCGATTTGGACAGCAGAAATGGCGTCACGGTGAACGGAAATCGTGTTCGCCAGGTCGCCGTGAACGCGGGCGACCGGATCGAAGCGGGCTCGGTGGTGTTCACACTGGAGTTGCCTCGGTCGCGCGTGACCGACAGTGCGGACGCACCCCTGACGCAGGCTCCCGCGGCCGCAGATCCTGAGGCGGCGGCCCTGCCTCTTCGCGAGCTGTACATCGATACCGCGCCCACGCTCGCGGCCGAGGCCCCGCCGCCTGCGCCGGGTTCACTTCAGCAGGCGCTCATGGCGATCCTGCCTGTCACTCCAGGATTCGTCCTGTACGCCGTCGTCGATGGTGCGAAGGCGTTCGAGCTGGCGTTCGCCGGTCGTCTCATGGGACACCGGCTGTTGACGCTGTTTCTGGGCGACCTCGCGAGCGCTGTCGCGCATGTCGGCCCGTGCCTGGTGGTGCTGGGCAACGAACGTTCGGCATTTCTCGCCAGGTGGACTGACGCGTGCGGCAAGCACGCTGGAGTGCTCTTCGAGTCGGACGCGCCACTCGACGCGCTGTGCGACCACTTGAGGCACGTGTTCGTGGCCATGGACGAAGACGGGCAGGAGTACTTCTTTCGTTTCTACGACCCTCGCGTGCTGCGGACCTTCCTGCCCACGTGTCGTGCTGATGAACTCCTCGAGTTCTTCGGCCCGCTCCGTCGGCTCGTCGCCGAGGACGAGGCTGGCGAGGGATTCACCATCTTCACGCTGGATGACAGTGGAGTGCGCGAGCAATCCGTGGTGGCCGTCCCGGCGCCGGTCTAGACTCCCGCCGGGCGTTCTCCGAATTTAGCGGCCAGTTCCAGCAGCTGCTGCTTCAACGGATCCTCGATGTGGGCGAAGCCGTCCACGTCGATCACCTCCTCGAACGCGTCCATGCCCGAGAACTCGACGCTCTTCATGATCACGTCGTCCGGCGGACGCACGGTCGTGAGTGGGGAGTTGATGCGCGTGATGGGCAGGCCACCTGTGGCCGCGTCGGTCACCGTCGACACCGAAAAGTGCAGCCGGCCCAGAATGTTGGTCAGGCCCGGTTGGTTCGAAACGACGGCATGCACGACGAATTGGTGGACGAGCCAGTCGTGGAGTCCTTCGTTGGCGCCGGTTCGATGAGATAGCAGATCGGGCAGCAAGTCCAGGCCGTGTCCCGAATAGCTCAGTACCCACGACAGCGGCGAGCGGACACGCACCACGCGCACATCGCCGCCCACGTCCACCTGGTGGTCGTACTCCACAGGGTGAATCTGCAGCGTGACCGTTGTTACATCCACTGGACTGACGAGTTCGCGTGCGAGCGTGAAGGGCTGCGCGCGAGCAACCGTCGCGAACAGCGCCTGCATCTCGCGGAAGGCGCGGTCTGCGCCCTTCATCGGCTCCTTCTCCGCGCCCCGCACGTGTTCACCGAGCACGCGACGCGGCCGGAAGAGCGGAGAGAGCGTCGTGAGGTACTCCGTCAGTTGTTCACCGAGCAGATCGGACACCGTGCGCGTCAGCCGGCGCAGCGCCTGAACGCGTTCGATCGTGAAGGGTTGGGTCATGGATAGGTCCTGATCAGACGATGCTCGTGGGCGGCTCCCGGTGTGTCAGCTCTCCCGGCGTCCGAGCGTATTCCAGTGGTGGAAAGGGCAGAGCGCCACGTATCTTAGTGCTCCATTTCGCAATTACGGTAACGTATTTCGGGTGTCGCGGCCCCCGCACCGCAAGGCGCGTATCGGCGAAGTGAGTACTGAGTGCAGGAGTCGGTAAGATCTGCGCGGGTGGACCCCGATGGTCCACGTCTCGCGCGCTGGAGTGCTATGGCTGCTTGCAGACAACCAGGACCCACATGCCAGGGCTCAGTCCCTCAGGTCGTTGAGGATGGCACGCTGGCACGGCAGCGATCGCCCAGGCCCGCCTTGGTGTGCCGAGCCGATTCGCCGGTCTTGCTCGAATACGGACGAAACCTGTCCTACGTGAATCAGGCATGGAACCTCGCCGCCGATCAGGTTCCCGCGGCCATCGTCCGCCAGGCAGGGGCTGACTTTGCGGAGGTGGTCCGCAGCCTTGTTCCGGCCATGCTGATCACGCTTGGTGGCCTGTTCGCGACGACAGCCGCTGGCGCCGCAGTCGGTGCGGTCGGCGGCGCGCTGGTTGGTGGCGTCGGCGCCGCGCCAGGGGCGGTGCTCGGCGGCGAAGCCGGGTTGTCGCTCGGTCTCTGGCTGCTCGAGTGGCTCGGCCTGGCCTTCCTCGCCGTCTACATCGGCGAGGCTATTGGCGATATCAGTCGGGCGTTCACGTCGGGCATCGACACCGCATGGCGGTCGTGCGGCGATCGCACGCGCATTGACGCCGCAGCGCTCGACATGGCGAACGGCGTTGGGCGTTTCTGCAGCTTGCTGCTCCAGGGCATTGCCGCCTACGCGGCGAAGGACGGCGTGGCTGTCGCATCGAAGCGCCTGGCCGAGAGCCGCCTGGGACGCGGCATCGCCGCGTTCATCCAGAGCGATGCGTTCTGGGAAGCGATGGTCAGCTGGTGGCTGCGCAAGCTCGGGAAGGAGGGAGCGCCGCCGCTCGTCAGAAAGAACCTGAGGAACGCTCTCGAGTTCTTCGACAAGCGGATGAAGGGTCTGCCGCTCGAGACGAAGAAGTCCTTCCTCGACGCCATGGACCTTCATGAAAAGGCCATACCTGTCGAAGAGATCACGCTGACGGCCAAGAAGGGAGATCTGCTGGTGGCCTTCCGACCGCCGGCACAGGATCCACTGCGACTGTTCTACACGCGAGCCGGCACAAACCCCTACAAGCTGGGCATCGACCCCGAGGGTTACAAACCCGTGTACTTCACGCTGAAAGGCGACGTGCGGGTTCTGAGGTCGAGGACCACTGGCGTCAAGGCCTACAACTCGGGTGCGATCGTCGACGCTGGTGGCGAGCAGTTCATCATCCCCAACGCATCGCAATATCTCGAGGTGGAGCGGGTCGGTACTCGCGGGCCGCTCGGGCCAGCCGTTCGGAAGGTCGAACCTGAATGAACAGCGTGACTGGCCGCTCGAACCCCCCTGCGTGGTGGCCGGTCGCGAGTCTAAACGCCCCTGTCACGAGATCCGGTGTGTCGGCACGGGACGCCCTGGGCTGAACGACTTCTGTGAGCGGCTCGAGATAGTAAGGCGTAGCTGTTCCGCCCAGTGCAGCACCGAAGCGCCTGCGATCTGGGTCAGCGTCTCCGGCGAAGTCTGCACGCGGAGGTTGAGCGTCAGCTCCAGTTCGCGCGAGGCGTGCTCGCAGCTCCGCGAGAGGCGGGGGGCCGTGCCCTCGCCAACAAGGTTCACGATCGTCCGGCGGTCATCAGCCGCCAGCATTGCCTTGCCGTGCGCGATCTCCACATGTGCGCGCTCGCAGCCCTCCTGCAGCAATCGCCCGAGCGCCAGCAGGCTGCCATCAAGTGGCAGCGGCTCATCGCACGTCAGCCGCAGGGTTTCGTTCAGCCACCCGAGTTCGGCTTCTCCCGCGGCATAGACGTCATAATCGAGATCTTCCAGCGCGGCACCGCGCGTTTCCGCGGAGCCCATGCACGCCGCCAGTTCGTCCATGCCTTCGCCGGTTACTGCGGATATGCCGAGGATAGGGCGACCAGGGAACTGTTGCCGCACAAGCCCCTCGATCGTCTGGCGCTCGCTGGCCGACAGCAGATCGATCTTGGTCAGGGCAATCGCATCGGCTTCCTGCTGCTGCATCCGGTAGATGTAGGTCACGCGTTCGGAGAGCGACACGCGCTCGGTTCGGCCCAGTACTTTCAGTGCGCGAATCGGATCCACAAGCACCACGTAGGGAGCCACCTCGAATCGGTTGGGGAACAGCGTGCGCAGTGGGTTCAACACGGTGGCGACGATATCCGTGCAACTGCCAACGGGTTCGGCGAGGAGGACGTCGGGCCGCACGCGCTGCAGCAGTTCGTCGGCCCGCGCGGTGAAGTCGTCGAAGCGGCAGCAGAAGCAACCGCCGGCCACCTCCACGGCCTGAAGGCCCGCCGCGCGGAAGATGCCGGTGTCGACAAGGTTCTCGGCCTGGTCGTTGGTGATGATGCCGACACGTTGGCCCGCGGCGACGAAGCGCTGCGCGAGTGCCACCAGCGTGGTGGTCTTGCCAGCACCGAGGAAGCCACCGGCGAAGATGACTCGAGGCCTCACGGATCAACTCTCCTTGAACGGGGTCGAGATACCGTAAGCCGTCCTTCTGCGGCGGCCGAACTGAAACAGCGCCGAGCCTGTCGAACTACTGCCAGGCGCCGGAGCAATGGCGAGTGCGGCGTCAATTCTTCACGTGCCCAGCGTCAAGGGCGTTAATCAAGGTCACTGACGAGCGGGAGGGCCGAGCACGTTGTGTCGGCCACGATGAGGGCAATAAGCCCGCTCAAGGAAAGCCCAAGGACGTTCTAATCATTGCTCTCCTGAAGTCACGAAGATCGCAACCGGAAGCCCTCAAGGCGAATCCTAGCCGGCCGACCCGACGCATCACAACACACGCCCACATTTCGAGCGGGCCGCCACCATGTCCCGGCATTAGGTTCTGGACCCACTTGGAGTTCCACCGTCGCATACGACTCGTCGCAAACAACTACAACATCCGCTTCGACTGAAGCCCGATTGTTGAAATCGTAAGCGGCAAGCAATTCGAGGCTGCCGAAGGGGCAGAAGGCCGGTAGCTGTGGAAGACGAGCCATGAGCCAATCTTCTCGGTCGCTGCGAAGTTCGACGTGTCGGAGTTCGCGATTCGGCGACAGCACCAGCTCCAGGTCGCCGATCATCAATACGAATCCTCGTTCTTCGAAGTGCAGCGACGCGTCGATCTGCCGTCTCAGGCCTGTTTCAGCCTCCTGCTGTATCGGACACGTGATGTCCGCAGTGATAACCGACGCATCCTGATCCCATTGGACCGTCGCGACGCACATCGAGCGTCGATCATCTGGATGCCATCGGGCTTCGACCTCGCTCATGAGACCTACTTGTACAGGAAATGCATGACCGTCCAGTCTTTCTCCCGCACGACGATTTCCAGCGTGTATGGCCGACCGTTCCGAAACATCCTGATCGTATAGCGAAAGAGTCCAGCAATCTTCTTCGGATCGGCTTCGCGCTTGCCGAACTTGATCGCGAGTTGGAGGATGTGCACCGGCACGTGTCGCTCCTTCGACGCCATCCGAGCGGCGGTAGTGGCCGTAAACCTTAGCGTGCGAGTCGAGATAAGGCTCTTGAAGCTTGCTCGCATCGCCGTGATCACGGCGGTCGTCAGCGCACGGAGTGTCATCCGCGCGCCGGTACGCGCCGCCACGGTCGCTCCCCCTCTCACGATGCCTTTGCTGATACCCCTGACAAGGCCGCCTCCGATGAACAGCAAGTCGATCGGATCAAGCAGAGGTTGCTCGAGCCCTATCTCGTCGGTCGCAACGCGGTTGCCATCCAGATCGTAGTACTCGAAATAGCCCTGCGATTCATAGACGTAGCCGACGACAGCGTGTGACGCCTCGTCGTAGACGGGTTTGGCCGACGGGCGAATTCCAGGGTGCGCCACAGAGAAGAACGTGTCTGGGGAGACAGGCTGGTGGAGGTGGAGATCCACGGCCGGCTCAGTGCCGACGTACGAATCTTCTCCGCTCGGCAAGCGGAGAAACTGCCGCGCTTCTTGTACCTGTCCTGTGCTCTCCAAGTCACCGGGCGCCACCGAGGGCAGCGACCCGGTCTGCACGACGAACATCGCGTACTCGATTCGCGCCATGTTGTACCGACCGCCATAGCTCGAGCGGTTGCGGACAGCCGCCTCCAACTGCGGGCGGCTCAATCGACCTAGCGCGCGCAGCATGTCCGTCATGCTCATGCCATTGAGTGCGGAGAAGCTGTGATCCCAGTCGGTCGCTTGCACCATAGTCAGGAAGGAGTCAGTGAGGCTCATGTGTGGGTCCATCCATCCATTCACGCAAGTCGGCTCGCTGATGGCGAGGCCATGTATACGCGCGACCCGCGCGCATCGAACTGGCTGACCCAGAGACGGTGCGGGGGCGCATCCGGTCCGTACGAATGCGGATAGTAGCTGAGAGGCGCCACCGCACCCGTTGTGTAGCGTCCGCACTCGTGGACGGCATAGTGACAGGTGGTGCAGACGACGCAGTTGTCGACTGTGCGCACGAACGCGTGCGCTTCGTTGCCGGGGTCGCCGGACTGGTTCGGGACGACGTGGTGGGCATGATCCTCGTGCGAGGCGAGCGACTCGCCGCAGTGTGCGCATCGATTCCACTGTCTCGAGAACGCAGCGTTGCGGACTGATGTCGTGAAGTCACATGGCCGCGGCAAGGAGTCTCCCTCATGAACTGTGCAAGGTCCCATCGCACGAACCGGTCTGTTCGGTGATGATACGCGCGTGTTCGACGCGTCTGGCCAGAACCGATGGAGCAGCTTTCCTGGCATAGAGCACCTCGCTCGCCGTCCTTGAACGAACGGGGACACGAAATCGAACACCCAAGCCGCGGTCTCGAAGGAGGCGAGTGGGATCGTCGAATAGGCCCGCGAAGAGGCGCGGAGAAGACGAAAGCCCAGAGATACGCCGCCACGAAATCGCAATCGCCATTCTCGTTCCCTGGCCCGCAGAGTTTGAGCTATATTGCCGCCGAGCTGGCGCCGCGACGGACACTCCAAACCGAGACCCGCGGCGTTCAGCTTGGCCGGACGCAGATGATTCAAGCGCCGCGATTCGAGCGTCGAACGCCCGCTGCGAACGCATTGGAGTCGGGGCAGTCGAACTCGCGTGAGCCGACAAGAGTCGAAGCGCTCCTGGTGGCAGGGGCGATTCCGCTGTGCCGACGACGTGTGGTCCAGAGAACAGGTATGACGGGAGAAGCGACATGGGTTTCGATGTGGAACGCGCGACGACGTATCAGAGCCGAGTGACCGCCGGGCGAAAGTCATCGGGGGATTGCGCGAGGTTCACGAGGGAAGCGATCGAAGAGGGTTTCAGTCAGTGCATCATGCCCAGGCACGCGTCCGCCAAGGACTATGGCGCCAGTCTCCTGGCGGTGGGGTTCACCGCGATGCCCGGAATGTGCGGAGGCTTCCAGGTGGGTGACGTCGTCGTCATCGAGCCCTTTGACGGCCATCCACACGGTCACATGGCGATGTTCGATGGCAGCAAGTGGATTTCTGACTTTCAGCAGAATAACTACAGTGGACGCGAAGGAGGTTTGTACCCTGGCATCGCGTGAGAGGAGGCGCGGCCCGCCTATACGATTACCGTCTGAAGTCATCAAACCCGGGAAGCACGCCGGTTCTACGTAGCGTGGGTACTCCGCTCGTCAAATGGCGACCATACCCGCCCACGCTCATGCTGGGCAACGCCGCTCAATCCTCTCGCAGGCAGCCGATGATCTTGCTCGTATCACTGATGTCTCTAGTTTCCTTCACGAAGTCCTCAACTGGTTTGTCCCCTATGAGGGATTTAACCGCCCGTGTAATACCGTCCTTTGAGGCACGGTTCTCCTCTTCGATAATCAACTGCCTTTCGCAGAAAGCATCCACCGCGAGGCGGTCCTCCTTGCTGTTGAATTTGACGCCTCTCTTCTCCGCCTCCTCGGGTTTCAACGTAAGAATTACATCCCCTTTGTTCATGACAAGGTTTGTTGTCATGAGTTTTTCGGCCGCTTCCTTTACCACGGGATCGAGGCCATCAGGCCACGTTGGCTCGTTTTGTCTACGCCTTTCTTCCTCGCGAATACGATCCCTCTCGAGCTCCTCTGCTTCTATCCGGCGATTGAGCTTCTCGAGCGCCCAAGCACCACGCTTGGCGCGCGCCTGAACAGAGTCTGTCGGAAAAGTGCCAAAGACCGGGATTTCAAGACCCATTGCCTTTTTCAAGTCGGAGCACTGTTCACCGTACTGGAATTGGGTATTTTCGAATTTGTAAAGGGCCTGAAGTTTGATGAGTCCAGCGTCTTTCCCACCATACTCGTCAATTTCGAGCTCTGAGATCGGACCCCAGCAGCTCTTGATGCATCCGGGAGGTGCATAAAAGAGCAAGACTTCTTTGCTCTCGTTCGCGCTGTCAAATGTCGCGGCATTAAATCCGCCCAAGCCGTTATCCGGGCTCCCTTCGTTTGGCAGCCAGATCGCATAAAAGAAGAGCCGTGGCTGACCGTAGCGGGTCAGCGACAGCTTCGGGTCGAGGCTCGTCGCAATGCCAGCATAGGTCTTACCGAAGGCGCAACTCTGCGTCGTGAAATTCTCGCGTTCCGGCGTGAGCCTGAAACCCTGGACCATCACATCCTCGGGCACGTCGGAGGTCGACCGGAACACCCATGTGCCGGCAACCCAATGCTTCTCGAGATCCTGTTGATCCAATCCACCAGGCCCCTTTGCATTGTCCAGCACGTGGATGGCCTGCCGCCGGCCGTCGTCCTCGAACTCCGCGCGCGCGTCAGCAACAGCGTCAATGACTGGATAGGGGTCGAGTTCATCGTACGCAGCCCGGATTTCTTCTTCCTCGATTTGCCGTGCGGGTGGAGGAGGAGCATTGCGGCCCGGTCGCGGTGGAGGCACTGGGCGCTCGCGCGGAGGAGGCTCGAGACGCTCCTGCGGGGGAGGCACGGGACCACGCTCCCGCGGAGGAGGAACGGGACGACGCTCCCGCGGAGGAGGAACGGGACGCTGCCCTGGATTGGGAGGACTGTTACGCACGCTCCAACCCCCTCACTGGCTCCACGTCGCGAGTGAAGTGCAGGACATCGGCGGTACCGTCGTCGCGCCGATCGGCGACGAACCCACATTTTTCGATGACGCGAATCGAGGGCAGATTGTCGCAGGCGATCGCGGCCGTCGCGCGTGTGAGGCCCGGCACGTTCCTCAACGCTGACAGGGCCGTCGTGACTGCGCTGGAAGCGACACCCTGGCCCCAGCAGCTGCGGTTCACCCAATACGAGATCTGTCCGAACGATTCGGGATACTCCAGGAAGACTGCGCCGATGAAGCTTCCTGTGTCGTCGACGATCGCGAACGCCTGACAGTCCCGCCTGTCCCGCATCGTACGAACAAATCGCTGTGTGTCCGGAAGGCTTTGAAGTGGCTTCATTCGGCCCAGACGCCATACATCCGGATGCGACGCCTGGTGAAAATATGGTTCGGAGTCCTCAACTCGCAACGGGCGGATTGAAATCGACCACGCTGCACGGCGAGAGTCCGCAATCGGCTTTTCAAAGCGTGAAAGTACATCGAACACAGCTGCGCGATCCCAATCTCTCTCTGTGGCACGCGCAAAGAGGGCAAGGATGGGGCCGTCCGATGGCGTCTGAGGAGGCACGTTGAGCAGCGTTCGCAGTGGCGGATACTCGTCAAAGTTCTGACCCACCACGAAACACAATCGGATGAAGGCTCGCAGGTCGCGAGCGGTCCGAAGCTGGTGCCGATCTGCTTTCTGGAGAGCCGCTGCAAGTCTCTCGTCGATTTCGGGTGCCGGCAGCCCCCTGACGGAGTGCGGCGATGACGCCTCAACGGCAGCGATGACTTCTCTCGCGAAACGCTCCCGGCCTGGCCGCTCGAGCGCGGTCATCTGGGCGTCGCGGATGATCAGCATGCGCGTGTAACCAACACGAGGCTGAGACCTCTCGCTAATTTGGTGTTCAATCCGCTAGCCGCGTCGGTAGGCCGAGAGACCTACCTGCTCACGAGTGGCTACAGTTGTTCGCACGCCGCGCACGTTCCCGCTCCTGCCTTACACACCAGCGGCGTACCCGAACCGGCCGTGGCCGGAACGGCGCCCGCGATGTAGCCGCGAAACCCCGTGGGGAGGCTGTGGTGCGAGCGCGCGGTGACCGCGTCG
>JBEBGB010000255.1:0-6924 GCA_040081675.1 Vicinamibacterales bacterium | reverse complement strand
GATGCAGCGCCGGCCGAATGCCGAGCCATTTCGCGGTCGGGCCACTAGCGATGCGCCGTATCGGGTGGCTTGTTGCCGCTGCCATGGTCGGAGTCCTGTCTGCCTGCGCACCGAAGACCGTGTCTGTGCCGACGGTCGCGGGCGCGCCGCGGTTCCCCGAGTACCTGCAACCCATCGCGCCAACGGGCCAATCGACCGATCCGTTTGCTCGACAGAACGACCAGGCCTGGCAGTATCTTCAAGCCGGCGACCTGCGCGGTGCCGACCGCGAACTTGCCGCGCTCTTGAAGACGCAACCGGAGTACTTCCCTGCGCAAGCCACTGCCGCGTACGTGGCGCTGGCTCGGAAGGACAACTCGGGCGCCGCCGCGCAGTTCACACGCGTTACCGACGCCCATCCCGACTATGCGCCGGCTCTGGTCGGCAAGGGGCTCGCCCTGCTGGCGGCCGAGCGAAACAGCGAGGCGATCGAAGCGTTTCGCGCCGCCGTCCAGGCGGACCCCTCGTTGACCGACATTGCTCGACGTGTGGATGTGCTGACGTTGCGGGCCCTGCAGGAGGAGCTTGCGAGCGCGCGCCAGGCCGCGCGTTCCGGCCAGCTCGATGTGGCCATGCGAGCGTATCGAAGTGCGATCACGGCGTCTCCGGACAGCGCGTTCCTCTATCGTGAACTGGCCGCCGTCGAGCGCCAACGCGGACAGACTCGGGAGGCGATCGATCACCTGAGGCGATCGAACAGCCTCGACCCGCAAGACGCTGGGTCGTTCGCTCTTCTCGGCGATCTCCTGGAGCACGAAGGCGAGCTTGCGGCCGCGGTGACGGCTTACACGGAGGGGCTTCGCCTCGAACCGGACCCGGCGGTCGAGGCCAAGCGCGCGGCTGTGCGCGCTCGTCTCGATCTGGCGGCGCTGCCGAATGAATATCAAGCCATCGAGCAGACGGCGCAGATCACCAGAGCCGACCTCGCGGCACTTATCGGTGTGAGGCTCGCCCCGCTTGTTCAAACGGCACCGAGTCGCGACCCCAGCGTCATCACCGACATTCGCGGCCACTGGGCTGAACGGTGGATCACGCCGGTGGCGCGGGCGGGGCTGGTCGAGGCTTTCGGCAACCATACGTTTCAGCCGCGCACCATTGTTCGCCGCGCCGATCTTGCGCAATCCGTGGCGAAGATGCTGAATTTGATTGCGGTGTCCGATCCGCCGCGCGCGCGTCAGTGGGTCGGCGCGCGGGGCCGATTTCCGGACGTGCCACCGGGGCATCTTGCCTACGCTGCCGTGTCGGCCACGGTGGCTTCGGGCGTCATGTCTCTGGCTACGGACGGTTCGTTCGGACCGACACAACCGGTTACAGGTGCCGAAGCGGTTGCCGCGATCACGCGGCTCCGAGCGCTTGGTCGCTTTCCCGCAGGTGTGAGCGATCGACCATGAGCGTGCTGACGGCGGCCAACCAGGTCACGTTGGTTCGCATGCTGATGGTTCCTGCCTTCGTCATCCTGGTCGTCTACGGTCATCTGGGATGGGCGCTGCTGGTGTTCATGCTGGCTGGCTTGACCGACCTTCTCGACGGGCTCATTGCGAGGTGGTCCGGCCAACAGAGCACGCTCGGCGCGTGGCTCGATCCCATGGCGGACAAACTGCTGGCGGTGAGCACCTTCGTCGTGTTGACCATTCCCGGGCTGGGGCTCGCCAATCCCTTGCCCATCTGGCTGACCGTCATGATCATCACGCGCGACGTCGTCATCGTGGCGACGGTGGCTATCGTCAATCTCGCTGTAGGCCGCCGCACATTCCGCCCGTCGATCTTTGGCAAGATTGCGACCGCCACCTACATGATGACGGTGGTCGTCGCGATGTTCTTCAACTACCTGGGCTACCACTCGATGATCGTCGACTCGTTTGTGTGGGCGTCGCTGGCGATTACCCTGATTTCCAGCCTGCACTACATTCGCCACGCGTCGCGCATCATCGACAACACTGCATCGTGAGCCTCGGAGGCGTGCATGCGTAACACAACCTGGTGCGTCGCGGCGGCCGCCGCGTTTGTGTTCTTGACCCTGACGGAACAGATTGCCCACGCGCAGCCTGTGGCTCAGAAGCAGGCCGTGGTGGAAACATCGGCGGGCACGTTCATTCTCGACTTGCTGCCTGAGACGGCACCGGACACCGTGGCGCTCTTCAGGAAGACCGCCGAGTCCGGTGGATACAACGGGACGGCGTTCCACCGTGCGGTGCGCAACGGTCTTGTGCAGGGCGGGGATCCATTGTCGAAGGACGCAGCGAAGCGAGCGCAGTTCGGGCAGGGCGGACTGAACCTGCTGAAAGCGGAAGCGCGTGCGCCGAAGATGCTGAGTGGCTCGGTGGCGGCGGTGCTCGCTCCGGGAAAACCCGATAGCGCGGGCACGCAGTTCTTCATCGTGCTCGCCGATCAGCCCGGGCTGGACGACAAGTACACCGTGTTCGCCAAGGTGGCTGACGGTATGGACGTGCTCCAGAAGATCTCGCAGATGCCTGTTGACCCGTCGGGACTGATCGTCGACCGCGCCGAGATCACGAAGGTCACGATTCGTGATACGCCGCCTCCTGTTCCCGAGCCCTTCATCAGTGACACCGCGGCACAACTCGGCGGCTACAAGGCTGTGCTCGACACGAGTGCGGGACCGATCACGATCGAGTTCTTCGCCGACAAGGCGCCCGAGACGGTGCGCCAGTTCCTACGCATGGCCGAAGCCGGCGTCTACAACAACATGGCGTTTCACCGCGTGGCGCCTGGATTTGTCATTCAGACGGGTGCGCTGTCGACCCGTACGGCACCGCTGAGTCCCAAGCAGCAATCGCTGGTTCACGACCTGCAGCCTGAGTTCAACGACACGAAGCATGTGAAGGGCATCGTGTCGATGGCGAGGGGGGAGAGCCCGACAAGCGCGCAGACCTCGTTCTTCATTTGCGTGGGCACGTCGAGTGCGCTCGACGGGGTCTACACGGCGTTCGGGCGCGTCGTGGACGGATTGGCCGCGGTCGAAGCGATCGAGCAGACACCGCGCACCGGCGAAGCGCCGAATACGCGCGTCGACCTCACGACGGTGCGCATCATCAAGCCGTGACGGATCTGTCGGCACTCTGTCGTGTCGACCGGGCAAGAGTCCAGGCACCCTGCCGTCTCTCGACCTGGCACTCTGGAGTGGAAGGTCCAGGCACCGTGCCATGTCGACTGAGCGTCTGTCGTGGACGGCAATGCCCTTCGCAGCGAGGCCCGTGATGTCAGGTCGGGATGACCCGCGTCACCTTCACGGCGACCCCTACCAGGTACTCGACCTGAATCCGGTCGCCGGGTTCGAGGTTGTTGCTGATGGCTTCGGGGCCCAGGCGCGCGACGTGGATCTGTCCGTCGGGATCCTCCAGGCTCGTGAAGAACACATCGCAGCTGATCTGGCCGTGGATGCTGACTGGCTGCAGCCGCTTCAGGATGCCGTCGCGCGTGCCTTTGAGCATGGGTTCAGTCGGTCTCCTCGAAGGGCAGCCGGTTGGGTCCCGTCGGTTCTCGCAACAGATCGGTGACGAAGTTATGCACGCTGACGCCCAAGAGTCTAACAGCCCGATGGCCGGCGTCCGTCTTGCCGAGCAATTCTACAGCGCGCGCGGCAAGTGCGGCACCGTCTCGTGTCGGCGGCGCCGAGTGACTTCTCGTAATAGTGGTGAAATCCGAGTAGCGGACCTTCAAGGTGACAGTTTTGGCGTACAGCGAGCGTCGCTCGAGCCACTCGGTCGCTTGCCGGGCCATGTGCTCGACCTCGGTCTGCACTCTGCTCGAGTCGCTGATGTCCTCGGCGTACGTCCGCTCTGAGCCGGACGACTTCGACGATCGATTCGGGACGACTGGTCGTTCATCCACGCCGTGAGCCAGCTGAATGAGCCAGTCGCCAAGGCTCCCAACCCTCGTGCGGAGGTCCGCCGGGTCGATACTTCGAACATCCACCAGTCGACTGATCCCTCGAGCGCGCAACTTCTGGGCGGTGACCGGTCCCACGCCCCACAGTGCGTCGACGGGCAGTTGCTGCAGGAACGTCTCCACGCGGTCGGGGCTGATCACAGTCAGACCGTCCGGTTTCTTCCATCCCGAGGCAATCTTCGCCAGGAACTTGTTCGGCGCGACACCTGCCGATGCGGTCAGCTGCGTTGCCTCGCGAATCTGCATCTTCAATCGACGCGCGACGGTGGTGGCCAAGGGTTCACCCCAGGCGTTTTCCGTCACGTCGAGATAGGCCTCGTCCAGTGAGAGCGGTTCAATGAGTGGGGTGACAGCGCGGAAGATCGTGAAGACGGCATCGGAGGCCGCTTTGTATCGTTGGAAGTCGGGCCGTACGATCACCAGGTCGGGGCAGAGGCGGACCGCCTTGGCCATCGACATCGCGGACCTGACACCGAAGGCGCGCGCCTCGTAGCTCGCGGCCGCGACGACGCCGCGACGGTCAGGCTGCCCGCCAACCGCTACCGGCTTGCCCTTGAGCGACGGATCGTCGCGCTGTTCCACAGAGGCGTAGAACGCGTCCATGTCGATGTGGAGGATACGCCGCATTCTGAGATCTCAGATTGAAGATATAAGATCTCGGATTGTCAGTCTCCAAATCTTCAATCTTCAATCTCCAATCTTCAATCTCGACAAACAACCATGCCCCAGTTCATCTACACCATGAAGGGCCTCGGGAAGGTGCATCCTCCCGACGCCCGCGTCCTCGACGATATCTGGCTCTCGTTCTACTACGGCGCGAAGATCGGCGTCCTCGGCCTGAACGGGGCTGGGAAGAGCTCGCTGCTGAAGATCATGTCGGGCGAAGATCAACGCTTCATCGGCGAAGCGTTCCCTGCCGCTGGCATCTCGATCGGCTTTCTGCACCAGGAACCACAGCTCAATCCCAACAAGACCGTCCTCGGCAATGTCGAGGAAGGCGTCGCTCCGACCAAGGCGTTGCTTGCGCGCTACGACGCGGTGAACGAGAAGCTTGGCGAAGACATGTCGCCCGAGGAGATGGACAAGGTCCTCGAGGAACAGGGCAAGCTGCAGGATCAGATCGAAGCGGCCAATGCCTGGGATCTCGACTCGCGCCTGGAATTGGCGATGGATGCACTGCGTCTGCCTCCGCCGGATGCGGAAGTCACCAAGCTGTCCGGTGGTGAGCGACGCCGCGTTGCCCTGTGCCGCCTGCTACTGCAGTCCCCAGATCTGCTCCTGCTGGACGAACCCACCAACCACCTGGACGCCGAGTCGGTGGCGTGGCTCGAGCGGTTTCTCAAGGACTATGCGGGAACCGTCGTCGCCGTGACGCACGACCGGTACTTCCTGGACAACGTCGCGGGCTGGATTCTCGAACTCGATCGCGGCCGCGGCATTCCCTGGGAAGGCAACTATTCGTCGTGGCTCGAACAGAAGCAGAACCGTCTCGTGCAGGAAGAGAAGACCGAGACGCGGCGTCAGCGGACGCTCGAGCGCGAACTCGAGTGGATTCGCATGTCGCCGCGTGCGCGGCAAGCCAAGGGCAAGGCAAGGCTCAATGCGTATGAAGACCTGTTGCGAGAGGACGCAGCGCAGAAGATCGAGACTGCGGAGATCTACATCACACCAGGTCCGCGCCTTGGTGACATCGTCGTCGAAGCGCGCGGGTTGAAGAAGGGCTACGACGACAACCTGCTCATCGACGGGCTCGACTTCACCCTGCCGCGGGGTGGCATCGTCGGTGTGATCGGACCAAACGGCGCCGGCAAGACGACCCTGTTCCGGATGATCACGGGGCAGGAGCAGCCTGACGGCGGAACGCTTCGAGTGGGTGAGACGGTGCAGGTTGGCCACGTCGATCAGAGTCGGGATGCACTCGATCCGAACAAGACCGTGTGGGACGAGATTTCGGGCGGCAACGACGAGATCGAACTGGGCAAGAAGAAGGTCGCGTCGCGGGCGTACGTCTCGTGGTTCAACTTCAAGGGCGCTGGACAGCAGCGCAAAGTCGGCACGCTGTCTGGAGGTGAACGCAACCGCGTCCATCTCGCGAAGCTGTTGAAGCGTGGCAGCAACCTGTTGCTGCTCGACGAACCGACCAACGACCTGGACGTCGACACGCTCCGCGCACTCGAAGAGGCGCTCCTGAATTTCGCCGGATGCGCCGTCGTCATCAGTCACGACCGGTGGTTCCTCGATCGCATCGCCACGCACATGCTCGCCTTCGAGGGCGACAGCGAGGTGGTGTGGTTCGAGGGGAACTATCAGGATTACGAAGCCGACAAGAAGCGCCGGCTCGGGAACGACGCCGACCAGCCGCACAGGATCAAGTACAGGAAGCTCACACGATAGGGCAGGCTGGGCAGGCAGTGGAGGACTGGATGGTCAGGTCGGTCTGGTGGGTCGGGTCAGTCGGGAAGGCGCGCGCCAGCGCTAAGACAGCGGGGGCGTGTTCGGCAGACTCGCCGTAGGCCCGCAGTTTGCTCGGCAGCGGGCATGCCCCTCGGACACGAAAAACTGGTTGTGTGGCAGAGAGCAGATGACTTGTTCATCGCCGTTCACAAGTTGGCCGGAAGGTTTCCGCCGGATGAGCGATTTGGACTTGTTAGCCAGGTTCGACGCGCAGCCTATTCAGTCCCAGCCAATATCGTCGAAGGCATGGCGCGACGATCCCTGCGAGATCGGCTCAGGTTTCTGAACATCGCTGAAGCTTCACTTGCCGAAGTCGGCTATTGCCTGCACGTAGCGGCTCGGCTGGGCTATCTTCGGGAAAAGGAGTTCGCCGACTTCCAGAAGACACTGTTGAAAGTCGCAGCACCGTTAGCGGGCCTGGTTCGAAGTCTGAAGTCGGTACCCGAAGGAGAATGATCTCCCCGCCGAACCTGGCCCGACCCTGATCTGACCGACCCGACCTACCTGACCGACCCGACCGAC
>JBEBGB010001020.1:0-1722 GCA_040081675.1 Vicinamibacterales bacterium | reverse complement strand
GGCCAGCGAGCTGCGCCTTTGCCTTCGACGCGCCACGCTCGAGGACGTGGCGGTTCTCGAGCAATGGGACGCTGACCCTGACGTCATTGCGGCCACATCGGACGACGAGTCCACCGAGCGCGCGTTCGGTGGACTCGACTGGCGCGAGGAACTCAGCCTCGATTCGGAAGTGAGCTATCACCTGATCGCGGAAGTCGATGGCCGACCCGTGGGCGCCATGCAGATCTGCGACCCACACGTCGAACCCACGCACTACTGGGGCGACATTTCTCCCAACCTGCGTGCGGTCGACATTTGGATCGGCGCGGAGCGTGATCGCAACAAAGGGTACGGCCGCGAGATGATGCGCCGCGCGCACGATCGCTGTTTCGCTGATCCCGACGTAACTGCGATCGTCATCGATCCGCTCGCGAGTAATACGCGGGCCATCGCGTTCTACCATCGACTCGGCTACGTGACCGTCGAACCCCGCTGCTTCGGAGACGACGACTGCCTGGTGCTCACACTCACCCGCGACGCGTGGCTGGAGACGGCAGAACGGTCAGGTCGCTGACAGCCAAAGGTCCCTCTGCGTGGTCCCTGTCTTGTCCGCGCGCTGCGCAGAACGCCGCGCGCGCCTATCGGATGACGCCGCTCGCCTTCTTCGCCGCTTCCGCCTCCTGCGCCCGAGCCCCACTCAGGATGTGGGACAACGCGTAATTTCCTTCGTGGCAGGCGTATTCGAAGATCGGCTCGGAGGTGGCGGGCCACGGAAACTCGCCCGTCCACGGGCGAACCCACGTCTGCGGATCCTCGACGGTGAAGCGGTACAACAGGGTCTTGTCGTCGAGACGCGAGAATCGCTCGACCACGTGCAGGCTCTCGCTCGATCCGCGGAAGCGCGTCTTGCCGGTGAAGTTGGTGGTGTCGACCACCAGCGTGTCGCCCTCCCAGCGCCCGACGGAATCACCCATCCATCGCCTGATGGTCGGCGGGAGGTGCGGCTGGTTCATGCGGATGACGCGGGCGTCGTGGACCATCTCGACCTGAATCAGAATGGTCGTCGGCGTCTGCACGATCTGTTTCAGGTTGTTGTAGAAGTAATTGGGCAGCGTTGGCGGCCCCGACGTGGACCCGAAGCCAAGCAAGCACCGCTCCCCGAGGGGCCGCTGTTCGGGGTCGTCGTAGGCGCCTGGCACCAACGCGCCGGTCTGGTTCTCCTCGTTGGCATCGGCACTGGGACCGTTGCGCAAACGGGCCGCGGCCGCTCGCTCACGTCCTGCAGCGGTCAGCGCCGGAATCTTGCCGTCGGGGGGATCGATGATGAGCGAACTGCGCGGCGCGTTGTCGACCCGGATGACCGAGGAGCCTCGGTCGATCCAGAAATTGTTGTACCCGCCAACTGGCGCGCCGATTGGCGGCGCAGCCCGGTCCACGGGACTGGGCAACGCGCGATCGTTCACGCGGCGGCTCTCGTTCGTTTCTATCGAGGCCGCTTCCTTGTCTGTCAGCGAGAGGTGCCCGCCGGCGCTGGCCGGCCGCTCGATGGGTGTCAGCGTCGCGATATCGTAGGTGCCCTGCAGATCCGGGTGGCCGTCTGCCGTGCGTGGCATCGCGGCGCGCGGCGTCGCGGCGGGCGGCGTCGCGGCAGTGCCCGCCGGCCTACTCTGTCCGGAGAGTGACGATGACAGGAGCACGGCCACGGCGACGGCGGTGAGTCCTGCCCAACCTGCTGCAGTCTTC
>JBEBGB010001019.1:0-1722 GCA_040081675.1 Vicinamibacterales bacterium | reverse complement strand
CCGTCCGCGTTGTTGCGCGAGGCGCTCGAACTCGTGGTGGCCGACCAGTCGCCGTCGAGCAAGGCTTCCCTGTACGAACTCAGTCGCGACCTATTCGAAGACTTGCGCACAGGCGGGCCGCGCGATTTGTCAACGAATCCACGTCACCTTCGCGACTTCGGCAAGTGACACCGGTCATCCTCGCCGATACCGGGCCACTCGTGGCCCTGTTCAATCGAAACGACAGCGGACATGCGTGGGCACTGGCGCGGTTTCGCGAGTTCACCGAACCGCTTGTGACCGCCGAACCCGTGCTGACCGAGTCGCTGCACTTGCTGAGGCGCGTGCCAGGCGGAGTCGAGAAGCTCCTCGCGCTGTGGCAGCGCGGGCTGGTCATCTCCAGCCTGTCGGCCGAGGTCGAGAAGCCGGCGCTGCTCATCCTCATGCGCCGGTATGCAGACGTTCCCGTGTCGCTGGCGGACGCGTGTCTCGTGCGACTCGCCGAGATTCATCCACGTTGTAAGGTGTGGACGCTCGATGCCGACTTCCGCGTGTATCGCCGCAACGGGCGTCAGGCGATCCCCTTACTGGCTCCGCCGCCGTCTCGCCGGTGACGTCCGGTAGTACGCGAGGCTGCGGCGTGCTGACGTCTAAGCTGCGATGCCCGATTGCGGAGTGCCTATCGGCGGCGCGCGGAGTTATTCGACTCAAAAAATCGGAAGGTCCACTGACGGCCTGGCGCGTAGCGTGGGTTCGGTTGCAACAGGGGAGGAAGCCGTGAAAATGAAGAGATATGTCGTCGGCGCGTCGCTGGCCATGGGTCTTACGTCGGTGATCATCTCCGCGCAAGCGCCGGCCACGGTGGACGGACTCGTGTCTGCTGCAAAGGTTGCCGCAGGCACGGACTGGCCGGGAACCTTCGCACGGCTGTGTATTCCCCCGCCGCCGGCGAGTGGCCGAGGCGGGTCACCGGCCGCCCAGGCGGACACCGCGCCTCGACGAGAACCGCCTCGAGAGAGCTGGCACGCCGAACCCGCAAAGGTCGGCGACAACTTCTATTTCCTCGGAACGAAAGTGCACCACTCCTGGGCGCTGGTCGGGAGTGAGGGCATCATCGTGTTAGAAGCACTCTTCGAATATGCAGTGGCGGACGAAGTCGCTGGCGGGCTCAAGCAACTCGGGCTCGATATCCGCAAGGTCAAGTTTGCAGTCATGTCACACGCCCATGCGGACCATGACGGCGGGGCCGGCTATCTGCAGGACACTGTCCTGGGCATGCGTCTCGTTTACGGCGCCGAGGACTGGGCGGCCGTAGAGAGCCGGCCAGGCCGAAAACCGAAGCGCGACATGGTCGGGACCGACGGCCAGACGCTGAGCGTCGGCGACGCCTCAATCAAAATCGTGACGATGCCTGGCCACACACCGGGCACGCTGTCCTACTTGTTTGAGTTCAAGGATAGCGGCAAGCCGATTCGTGTGGCGTACGTCGGAGGGACGGCCATTCCCTTCGATCAGAGCGCGGCGTGGTACGACGGATACATCGCCTCCTCGAAGAAGATGGCCAAGGCTGCCGCGGACTTTGGAGCGACGGCGTTGATCTCGAACCACTCAGAGTTTGACAACGGCTATTTCAAGGCGCAGACGGCTGCCGGGCGAAAGCGACCCGGCGAGGCCAATCCGTTCGAGGTGGGCCGCGAATCAGTTGCCCGCTACTTCACGACAGTCAGCTCCTGCGCTGAAGCC
>JBEBGB010001018.1:0-1728 GCA_040081675.1 Vicinamibacterales bacterium | reverse complement strand
AGCGGCCATCAGTTGGTCGTACGAAGAACGGTCCCGCCAGAACAGCTGATTTGTCGCCCAGGCGACGACGCCAGGTTTCTCGAGCTTCTTCACCCGCGCGGCCGCGTCGCCTTTGAGCGTCTTGGCGAGCACATTCCTCGCCGCGGTGAACTCCGTCAGCGGCAGGGCATACAGCGCATCGATCTGTGACTCGATGGTGCTTGGATCGCTCTGACTCGGATCGTTCGACGTGGCGCCGCGAGCGGGCATGATTCCAAGACGGAACGTTCGAGTGGGCTATGGATGAAGCAGGTGCAGCGTGAAGGACGCCGTTGCCGTGAGCACGCCGTTCGCGTCGGCGATCAGCAGGCAGTAGGTGCCTTTGGTGATCTGTGGAAAGGCGTACTGTTGACCGACGGCGGCTTGCGACAAGTAGTAGCCATTCAGTGGCGAGCAGTCCGTGCCAGAAGGTAAACCGATGGCAACCGCAACGAAGCCAACGACCGGGCGCGGCGCCAGGCTCTGCAACGTCAACTGCATCTCCCCGGTCTTGTTCACGGAGAACTGCTGGTTAGCCTGACCGAGCGGAGCCAATGTTCCGCTGAAGTCGAGCGCAGCGAGTTGCGAGGGAGAGGTCACCGAACCGCAGGCGGCAAGCGAGAAGGCCACGCAGCTGGTAGCCGCAAGACAGGCAAGGTAGCGCATGGCGGAATTGTCGCACGCAGCGAGGCTGGACCCAAGTGGTCGGTGGCGCCCTGCGAACCTGAGCAAGCTATACTCCGCCGCATGTTGAAACGCTTATTCGTGGTGCTCGCCGGCCTGGGCGTGTCCATCGTTTGCGTGGCGTCCGCCCATGCCGAATTGACTCGCGTGGATGTCACCACGCGGACCGACGTGACCGGGTCGCCGTACGAAAAGATCGTGGGCACGGCTCACTTCTCCGTCGACCCGAAGGACCCCCGCAATCGCGTGATTGCGGACATCGACAAGGCGCCGACAAATAGTGCCGGCCGAGTCGAGTTCTCGGCCGACCTCTACATCCTCCGATCAAAGGAAGCGAACCGGTCGAACGACATCGCGCTGGTCGAGGTGCTGAACCGGGGACGAAAGCTCGTGCTGAACGGCTTTACGCGCGGGGGCACGAACGACCCAACGACGGCAGCCGAACTCGGTGACGCGTTTCTGCTGCAGCGCGGGTTCACGCTCGTCTGGATCGGCTGGGAGTTCGACGTGCGTCGGACGGAAGGTGCCATGAAGATCGATGTGCCGAATGCGCAAGGCCTCACAGACTTCGTCCGCGGCGACTTCATTCCCAACGACGCGCACGAGCAGCAGACGGTTGGCGACCTGGTGGGCTACACGCCGCTCGACGCGCCGTCCCCAGAGAACCGCTTGACGGTTCGCGACAGTCAATTCGCACCAGAGACGGTGATTGCCCGCGACCGCTGGACACTTGCTGGCAACAACGTGACGGTCAAGGGCGGCTTCGAGCCCGGTCGCATCTACAGGCTCTCGTATCGACCGAAGGAACATCCGGTCTCCGGACTGGGCATGGCGGCGTTCCGCGACGTGGCGAGCTGGATCAAGCACGCACCGGACGCGCTCGTGCGAACCCGCCAGACGCTCGCGTTCGGATCGTCGCAGAGCGGTAGGTTCCTCCGCACGTTTCTCTATTACGGGTTCAATGCCGACGAGAAGGGTCGCCAGGTGTACGACGCCGCGTGGGCACACATCTCCGGAGCGGCAGGT
>JBEBGB010001017.1:0-1728 GCA_040081675.1 Vicinamibacterales bacterium | reverse complement strand
ATGTGCGGGTTCGGACTCGCGCGCAGCATCCAGATACCGAGCAGGAGGTTGATGGCCAGCACGAGCGGAAACCAGACGCGCCGCGTCGTCTTCAGCTCGAACACGCCGAGCAGCAACAGTACGCCCTCGACGCCGACACCGGCATAGAACACTGCCAGGCTGGTTGATCCCAGGAAGGCGCCTGGTGTGGAGGTCAAATGCTGCTTGATGTTCCAGAGAATTCCCCCTGCCAGCAACGCATTGACCATGCGCACGCCGGCAGCCGACCAGCTATCGCTCAGCCGATGGGTCAGCGCACCGAGCACACACAAGCCGAACGCCAGCGACAGCCACCACAACGCGTCGAGGTTGTAGGTGCCGCTGGAGATCTGCAGGGCGTGACCAAGCGCCGCGACACCAATCGCGAACGCGATCGCAGAAATGTTGAGCCCCCGGATGCGGCCGAGCGCGTCAGTCAACAGGAATGAGCTCGAAGATGTCGGCGGTGCCAACGGGGTCCTTGTACGCGCCCCACGGCTTGAATTCAGGGTGGGCGGCGATGCTCAGCATCAACCGCGTGTAACTCTCCTGATCATAGAACGCGCGGTGCACGATCACGTAGCGGACATCGTGCGCGCGCAGCCGTTCGATGGTGCCTTCCTCCGGAAACGCCTGCATGCGCAACGCGGTAAACAGGTAGTCGGGCGGGTAGAACCCGCTGTATCCATTGACCAGCGGCTTCCAGTGCCAGAGGGACCACGCTTCATAGAAGGGCTCCCATCCAGGCAGTCGATCGAGTCGAGGCATCGGAAGCTCGAGCACTGTGCCTGCAGCGGCCCGGCGGATCACCTTGTAGACATCAGGTGGTTCCACAGGATCGCCAGGCGTCAGGTTCAGCGGACGATTGCCGTAGTCTGCAAGCATCAGCGCCGCCAGAACCACCACCAGAACTGACTGCTTCACTCTCGCCGCACTCATGCCGAGCAGGGCCTGCGTGCCGAAGGCCGCGAGCACCGCGAGAGAACAGCTGGCAATTGCGGCGAATCGAGACAACGATCTGAACCCCTGCAGTGGGCTGACGTGTTCGATCAGCGTGCGGTAGCCGGGACCGTTCAACCCGAACGACAGTTCGACAGCCACGGCCGTCGTGACCACGTAGACCAGAACGAGCGACCGCGGCCGTCGGACGAAGGCGAACGCCGCAAGGACCAGGGCTGTGGCGCCGGGGAACAGACGGAGCTCTGAGCCGCCCCACCTTTCGGAGGTCCATCCCCACATCCAGCTGAAGGAAGTCGTCGAGAGGTAGTTCATCGGATGAGCGCTATACCTGGCGATGTCTTCGAGCGCGCGTCCACCAACATCCTGCGCCGCCGCTCGGTATGGGATGGCGACCGGCAGCGTCAACGCGCTGGCGACGAGGAACGCCGTGCCCAGCGCAGGAAGAGCCGCCATCGCTCGGATGCGAGGCGTTGCGAGGAGGAGCGCCGGCACGAACACGACGAGCGTCAAGGCGAGGAAGACGCCGTAGTAGACGCACGAGAGCACCTGCAACCAGAAGAACACGCCTGCGGTCGCGCCCCACCGCCACGAACCACTCTCCATCGAACGGTGCAGCGCCCACCACGTCAGTGGCACGAACATCGTCCACTGCAGCTCGAGATGCATGACGTGTTCGATGCGGTATGGCAGCATCGTGAACACCGCCGCCGCTACCAGCGACGGCACCACGCTGCCGGTGAGGTGCCGCGT
>JBEBGB010001016.1:0-1732 GCA_040081675.1 Vicinamibacterales bacterium | reverse complement strand
CGGCGTGACGAAGTCGGGGGTGCTGCGATAGTGCTCGAGCAGCGGCTGCTGGAAGGCGGAGAGCTTGAAGAAATAGCTCTCTTCGGAGACGGCCTCGACGGGGTTGCCACAGAGCGGACAGCGTCCATTGATTAGCTGCGTCTCCGGCTGAAACACTTCGTCGACCGTACAGTACAGGCCTTCGTACTTGCCCTTGTAGATGAAGCCACGATCGCGCACGCGCCGCCAGAGCGCTTGCGATGCCGCGTAATGGCGTGGCTCGGTCGTCCTGATGAAGTCGTCGTTCGACGCGTTGAGCTCCGGCAGCAGGTCGCGAAACGCCTGGGCGACCCCGTCGGCGAACTCTGGTGTCGGCTTCCCCGACTTCTGCGCGGCACGCTCCACCTTCTGGCCGTGCTCGTCGGTGCCCGTGAGAAACAGCACGTCTTCGCCCAGCAAGCGGTGCGCCCGGGCCAGCGCGTCGGCGACAAGCGTGGTGTACGCGTGACCCAGGTGCGGAGCCGCGTTGATGTAGTAGATCGGCGTGGTGATGTAGAAGCGCGTCACAGTGTCTCGCTCAAAGGGGAGGGGCCGTCGCTCTCGACCCGTAGGCCTGGAGCGCTGTCGCCTGGACATCTTTCACCGACATGCGATGCGTGCGCGACAGGGCGGCACAGTCCTCGAACTCGGGCACGGCGTTCACCACGCGCCCGTCTCGCCAGGCCAACTTGAATCGTACCGGCCCGAGCGACGTTTCTACGGCGATCATCTCGCGACGGAGCACTTCCCGCTCGACGTCGGAGTGACGCAGCCCGATGGTCGTCGTCTCACGAAAGATCACATCCGAGAGCGCTGCCCGCAGTTCCGGCGGCGCGATCACGGTCAGCAGCGTGCCGGGACGGTTCTTCTTCATCTGCACCGGCACATAGAACACTTCGAGCGCACCGGCTGCATACAAGCGCTCCATGGCGGCACCGAACAACTGCGGGTTCATGTCGTCGATCTCGCACTCGATGACTGACACTCGCTCAGCCACAGACGATGAGTCTGGCGCCCGACCGATGACCACCCGCAGGACATTCGGCGTGCCCGGATTGTCGCGGCCTCCCGCACCGTAACCAATGCGTTCGATCGACATGGCCGGCAACGATCCAAAGGCGTGCGCGTAGGTGGTCGCAATGAGCGCGCCCGTTGGCGTCACCATCTCCCTCGGCACCGTTCCGCCGTAGACCGGAGCGTCGCCGAGCAACGCGAGCGTGGCTGGCGCCGGCACCGGAAAGAGCCCATGAGCAGACTGCACCATGCCGCTGCCCACATTCAGCGGCGAGCATACGACGCGATCCACGTTCGCCCACTCCATGGCAAACACCGCACCCACGATGTCGATGATGGAATCGAGTTCACCGACCTCGTGCAGATGCACGTGTTCGACGGGCATCTGATGGATACGAGCTTCGGCCTCGGCCAGCCGCTGAAACATGGCCTTCGCGCGCTCACGTCCAGCCGGAGACAACGCGGACGTATCGATCACGCTTCTGATTTCCTGAAGACTGCGATGCCCGTGCGAGTGCAGCTGGTTCTCCAGGGTTCCTGACGCCGGCGCATCGGCTGCGGTTGGGCTGCTCCGTTGCGCGCTGACCGCGCCAGGCTCGTTGACGCGGGAATGCGTGTGCCCTTCACAATCGCCATCATCGTGGGCGTGCAGACGCGTCGAGGCACCGACGTGAGCGTGCGCATGGACGTCTGGCTGCGC
>JBEBGB010001015.1:0-1732 GCA_040081675.1 Vicinamibacterales bacterium | reverse complement strand
CGCCACCTTCTTCGAGTAGCCACCTGCGTCGCGGCGAGAGTGGCCTCTCACCTCAACCAGTTCTCGACCTCGAGCGCTGGGACTCGCTTGAACTCGGCGACATTGTCAGTGACGCACACCGCGTCGATGGTTCGCGCATGTGCCGCAATCAGCAGGTCGTGCGCGCCGATGGGCGTCCCTTTCTTCTCGAGCGCAACCCGTATCGCGGCATAGACGGCCTCGACGTCGGACTCGAGCGGTCGTATTGTCAACGCGCCGAGCACGGCCTCGACCTGACGCGTCAGCCGGCGGCTTCCGCGCTTGGCTGCGCCGTAGCGCAGTTCGCAGGCCACAATGACGCTCGTCGAGACGTTCGCTTCGCCGACATCTGCGATCCGCTCAGCCACGGGACCCTGCGGCCGTCGCACAAGGTGTGAAAGGATGCTGGTGTCGAGCAGATAGAGCCGCGCCATGTCAGAGTTTGATCGGTTTTGGCGCTGGCCGCGCGATTCGAGGGAGTTCCTCGTCAAGGGGCTCGAGGTTCGCGAGCACAGCAAGCAGAGATGGCGCCGCCACTGGCTCTACGATGAGCCGTGTTCCTTCTTTCCGCAGAATGGCGGCCTGGCCAGGCAACTCCAGGTCGCGAGGAATTCGCAGTGCCTGGTTGCGGCCGTTTCTGAAGAGTCGGACGTAGCGTTCGGTATTCATGGCGCCCTCCAGGCTCCCAGGCATATGCCAGACATATGCTACGGCCCGTGGCTCGGATCTGCAAGCGCGCTCGCGACTTCTACTGAGACGGAGACGCGATCTCCACAGCGTCGAGCCACGCCTGGCCCTTGAACAGCTTGTCGAACTTCAACGACGTCTTCCTCACCAGTCGCACCGACACCAACCCGCAACCCTCCGGCACATCGAACCCGGCTGCGATGGTGGTCCAGTCGGTCGTTCCACGAACGGCGTCTGTCGTCTGATCAAGCGAGACCAGTGGTGCGTTGCACGAAATCCTGAACGCCATGCCTTGATCGGTCGTGAGATTCTGGCTGCGCACCTCGGCCCGAAAGATGTAGTGGCCAGGCTCGAGATACACCTGCTGCATCACGCCAATCTCGCCCACGTTCTCCGAGCCGTCGAAGGCGAGCCGCAGAGAACGCGCGCCTGCCCGCGGCTGCGTCCGGTCGAACGTCGCCTTCACTCCCGCGCGCGCATCAATCCGCCAGTCGAACGGCCCGCCAGCTGACTCGCGCTCGAACCCGCTGTTGAAGATGCGGTTCGAAGCCGGGTAGTCGAGCACCTCGTCCGGCACTGCGACCGCGTCGCTGGTACGAGACTCCGCAGGCCCACCCATTCCCTCGCGCCGCGCACGCGCGTACTGCAACCAGTCGTCCCAGGCCTCACGTTCCAGCTTCTGCGAGAGGAGGACGGTGGTGTGTTCGCCTGCGATCTGGTCGTCCGCAAAGCCCCGCCGCACCACCCAGGCCCAGACACTTCGAGCCGCGTCGACGTCGAGCGATTCAGCGCGGAGAAAGTGCCGAAGGAAAGCGAGCGCGGCGGGTCGATCCATGCCCAGGGCCTCGGGCACATGCGCCGGTTCCACCTGCTTGGCCGCGAGCAGGGAAAACGCCGCGTCGTACAGTTGAGCGTCAGCCGCCTTCAAGGCACGCGACGTCAGTTCGAAGCCGAGGTCGCTTCTTCCAGCGTCGAACTGAAACTCCGCCGCCATCAAGAGCGTGGAGGCCGATGTTGGACCGAGTGC
>JBEBGB010000254.1:0-6972 GCA_040081675.1 Vicinamibacterales bacterium | reverse complement strand
GCGCTGGCGCGCCAGATCGCCGAGGCGCGCCACTGGACGGTCCCTGCCGATGGTCTTGCCGCGGTACGCGCGGTCTTCGATCGGCTGTCGAGCGACTATCCGAAGTCTGACGCGGAGATGGTCGCCTGGTATCGCGACGCCGCGTTCAGGCTCGTAGACTTTGCGCGCAAGACGGGTCTGTTCGATGTCCCATCGGACTACTCGCTGGAGGTCATTCAGACGCCGCCGCCGCTGCAGTCGTCTATCGACGGTGCGTCGTACTATCCGGCCCCTCCGTTCAAGGGCACTGGAGTCGGTCGTTTCTACGTCACGCCGACGCACAATGACCAGGCTGCGCTCCGGAGCAACAACCGGGCGGCACTGGCCGACCTGTCGGCGCACGAGGGCTTCCCGGGCCACGACTGGTACTTCAAGGTGTTGACGCTTGCCCGCGACTCGGTCTCGCCCGTGCGGTGGCTCACACCCGGTGCCGTGGAAGACTCCTCATCAATGTGGGAAGACTCGCTGCCAGCCGAAGGCTGGGGTCTCTATGCCGAAGCGCTGATGGCAGAACCCCAGCCGAACGCCCCGAACGGCTTCTACACAAGCGAGGAACGCCTCTATCAGCTGCAAGGCGAACTCTATCGGCAGCTTCGCGTGCGTCTCGACACCGGCCTTCACACGAGCCGCATCAGCTACGACAATGCGACGACGGCTTACTCGGAGGTCGTCGACTTTCTGCCGGGCTCGTGCGACTCCGCAGGTCGAACGGCCAGCGACGCGAAACGCGCGAGCTGCGATGCCGCGGAGCGCGCCATTTTCCGCTATTCGAAGTGGCCTACGCAGGCCATCACGTACCGTCTTGGCAAGGATCAGATCTTCGCCATGCGCGAGGAAGCGGCAAAGTTGTTGGGAGCCCGGTTTTCGCCCAAGGCGTTTCACCTTGCGTTCATTCGGCAGGGGACGATTCCGTCGGGGTACTTCAAGAAGGCGCTGTTGCAAGAGCTGACCGACGAGCAACCGCCACAGAAATAGTGACGGCGCGCAACTCACCAACGCTCGCCAAGAGCTGGTTGCAAGATGCTCTACCACGGAGGACACAGAGCGGAAACCGAGAACACGGAGAATACGACCAAAGAACCGTGTCTTCCGTTCGTCTCCGTGAACTCCGTGGTAGTGCTCTAATCTTGAAACGCACTAAAACGCGACGACCAGCGTCGGCCTACGAACGTGAGGGTTGTTGGCGATTCGGACTCGTGCGGTCGCTGACCTTTCGCACCGCGCGCTGGAAGCGATCCGCGAGTGGACGCCGCGCTTCGTCGGGCACGCTGCCGATCCGCGAGAACGCCGCCTGCGCCTGACGCAGTTCCTCCTGCGCCGCCCTCAACCTGCTGTCATCGTCGCCCTTGCCGCCGATGGTGTTCGTCGCGAGCGCCTCTTTCAGCATCGCTGCGAGTCGGGTTGTTGGAGACGCGGCTTCTTCGACACGACCCGGCGCACCGGACAGTGAGGTCGCGAGCGCTTCCACCTTCGTGACCAGCGCTTCCATCTTCTTTCGGTTCGATTCGGGATCCATGTCGGATCCACCGAAGGCCGCCGGCCATCGGTTGACGACGGTGCCGAAGGCGAGTGCGAAGCGCTGATCGAGCGCACGTGCCTGATCGGGATCGACGCCTCGCCCGGCCAGTTCCTGTTGCCAGCGGGAGCGCAGACCGCGGGCCGTCGTCAGCAGATCGGAGGGAGCCTCGGCGCCTTCGGGCGCCGCAGCCAGAGCCTCGACTTCCGCGCACAGGGCTTCACGTGCAGCCACACGCTCGGCACGAGCCGTATCGTGGCGCTGCGCATAGCGCTGGAAGAACGTGTCGCACGCACCGCGGAAACGCTGCCAGATCGGCTCCGAGCGCGTCTTCTTCACTGGGCCGATGGCTTTCCACTCGGCTTGGAGCGCTCGAATGTCGCCGGCGGCTTTCTCCCAGTCGGTGCTGGTCGACAGAGCCTCGGCTTTCTCGCAGAGTGCTTCCTTGCGCGCGAGATTCTCCGTCCACACCGACTTGCGCTGGGCCAGATCCTCGTGTCGCCGGGTGAAGAAGCGATCGCACGCGCCTCTGAACCGTTCCCAGATGGCCTTTTCGCGTCCGCGGGACACCGCACCAATGGTCTTCCACTCGGCCTGCAGCGTCTTCAAGGACTCGGAGGTCTTGACCCAGTCGGTCGAATCGGCGAGCGCCTCGGCTTGTTCGCACAGACTAATCTTTTTGGCGAGATTCTCTGCGCGCTCCGTCGCCTGCGCGGCGAAGTTCGCTTCACACTTCGCCCACACCTCGTCGTGGGCGGCCTTGAAGCGTCGCCACAAGGCGTCGGCTTGCGCGCGCGGTACGTCTGCCGCGGCGCGCCAGTGTTCCTGGAGTTCGCGCACTTCGCGAGCGGCGGCATCGAGATCATCGGCAGTGCGGAGCTTCTCCATCCGCGCGCAGAGTTGCTCTTGAATCGCGACGTTGGCGAAGCGCTTCCAATCGTCTGCCTCGCGCAGTTCCTGGACTTTCGGCGTGAGCGCGGCCTGCACCTCTTTCAACCGGCGCGTCACCTCTTCGAAGTCCTGCTTGGACGGCAACGCCGGCATGGAGCCGAAGGTGGTCTTCACGTCGCGCAGGGCGCGGTCCGCGGCTTTGAGCGTCAGATCGGCCTTGGTGGCGAGTGGTTCGATGCGAGCCAGCATGCCCTGCATGCGAGCCAGCGCCTCTTGACGCGCGCGTACGTCGGCCTCGCGAGCTTCGGTGTCCCGGGCGGTCATTCGCGACGCGCTGTCGGTGTAGCGTGAGAGCAGCGCAGGATCGACCTCGAGGCCAAGTGCCACGTCGCTCCACTCGCGGCGCACGGCATTGAACCGCTTGCGGGCTGCCGCCAGGTTTTCGTCGGATGCGGCCGCTTCGGCGTCTGCGGCAAGCTCGATCAACCGCGCACCGCGACGCTCTCGTTCGCGTTGGAGGGCCGCCTGCTCCTCGGCCTCGCGCGCCGCACGCGCCTCCGGATCCTCGATGGCTTCGGGTTCGGGAGCGGCGATCTCGGCGGTCTGCGCTTCGGCGTGGGCGGTCACCTCCCCGAGCGGATCGCCATGCGGCGGTGTCGGCGCATCGGCTTCTACGGCGGACACAAGTGCAGACGAGGCAGCAACTGCCTCGATGGCAGCGGCAACAGATGCTGCGGCGGCGTCACGAGCGGCCTGCTCGTCGGCCTCGCGCAGAATCGTGCGCGCACGCTTGACCGCGCTCTTGTTCTTCCCGCGCGTGACGACGCGCTCGAGATCCTCGCGCGAGGTGACGTGGTCGAGGGCCGACAGTGCCGTGTCCTTGAAATCGCCGTTCATGGCGACGGCCAGCAATTCTTCATGTGCGCCCTGGAAACGCAGCGACTCGAGCGCACGCTGTCGAATCGACTCGTGCGTCGCGTGCCTCGCAACCGATCCCAGGAGGTGCGGGTCGGAGACCCGATCGAGGGCACGACCGGCCGAGGCCTCGCGCGCGGCACTCTTGGCCACCTGCGCGAGAATCTTCGTGTCGCTGATGGCGTCAACCGCCTGCAGGCTCTCCGGCTCTCCGACTTCCTCGAACGACTCCAGCGCGATGTCACGGAGCATGATGCTGGCTTGCGCGCGCACCGACTCGTCGCGATCGTCGCGGACGATCGCAGCAAGCGCCGTGGGATCCATGAGTTTTGCGACCGCCGCCTTACGCACGCGGGCGTCTTCGTCTTCGCGGGCTATGGCGCCAATCGCTTCGCGCTCAGCCAGGGGCAGTTCCTCGACGAACGCGAGGCGAACGGCGGGATCCGTGTGCTTATCGCGGGACTGTGCGCGGAACCGATCGAGCAGTGTCATGTGTCATCTCCAGCCTGGCCAGGTGACCAGCTTGTGAGGGCGGACCATCAGGCCGCCGCGAAACGCCAAACCCTTCGAGTGCCGCCGCAATGTCGGCCCCGTGAGAACCCGTGTGTACTTGACGATCGATATCGAGAATCCGTCCGTCGGCACCGACGTAGACGGTCCATCGACTCGGGAGCCCCAGCGGACCGAGCACGCCGTAGGCACGTGCAACAGTCGCGCCCGGGTCGCTCAATATCGGAAACTCGATCCCCATTGACGCCGCGAAGGCCCGGTTGGTCTCCACCGAGTCGCAACTGGCCGCGAACACCGCCACATCGAAGCCTTTCAGTGCGGCGTGCGTCAACCCGATCGAGCGACACTCGACCGTGCATCCGCCAGTGAACGCCTTCGGAAACCAGGCCATTACGACCGCCGATCGACCTGCGAAATCGGACAAGCGATAGCGTCGGCCATCGGACCCCGTGAGGGTGAAATCTGGCGCGCGGTCGCCCGGCGCCAGTTCGACGCGAGGCCGAGACCGCCCGCCGCCCAACAGATTCACCACCGCAGTCCCGAGCGCAAACATCAGTGCCGTGAGCGTACGCAGGGCGTTCACCAGCGAACCGTCATGCAACTCGCCACGGGCACTCCGACATTCTAAGCACAAGACTCGAACTCATCGGGTACTCTGATTGCAAAGTCCCTGTGTCGATGACCAACCGTCCAAAAATGCGGATCCTGTCGACTCTGCCACTAATCGCTGTCTTGCTGACCACCGCATGCAGCCAAATGGGTGGCAGCGGTTCGGGCAGCCCAACCGGGCCGAGCGGTCCGCTGCCGGCAGGGTCGAGTCTCGTGTACTCGGCCGTGGGAGCCAGCGACGTCATGGGTATCGGCTCGAGCAGTCCGTGTTTCGTGTTCGAGGACTGCAACGGCACCGGGTACGTCTGGGTGGCTGCGCGTCAACTTCGCGCCAGCGGCTACACGGTCAGCGTGGGCAACCTGGGCATCCCTGCGGCGGTGATCAGCCGTGCGTTCCAGGACCTGGGTTCGCAGAATGGCCGGACAATCGGCGGCAACCTCCTCGAGCAGGAAATGCCGTTCGTCAGTCGAAGCGCCAGTGTCGTCACCGTATTCACGGGCGCGAACGACGTCAACACGATTACGGCTGCTCTCGGGAACGGCGCCGGCGGCAGTGATCCGTCGGGCTACGTCGATCAAAAGGTGTCGGCCTTCTCGGGTGACATGAACACGCTCATCAACGGCATCCGCGCAAGAGCCTCTTCGGCGCGAATCATCGTCATCAATCTGCCGAACCTGGCAGGCTTGCCCTACCTGGCCACCGCATCATTGTCGCAAAAGCAGGCCGCACAGCGTGCGTCAGTCCGCATGACGACGACCTCAATCAATACACTGCAGGGTGTCAGCATCATCGATTTGATGTGCGATTCGCGGTTCTACCAGGGGTCGATGTACTCGTCGGACGGCTTCCACCCCAGCGACACGGGCTACGCAGTCCTCGGTGCCGAAGTTGTCAATGCCGTGACAAGCTCGTCATACCCCGCTCCGCGAAGCAGTTGTGCACAAATGACGTTGTACTAGCGCGTACTCGCGAACGCTTCTCGACCACACCGTGACGCACGCCGAACTGCTCGCGCATCTATCAGTGGCATTCAGCCGTCCGCTCCCGGGTGCAGCCGCGCATGCGTTGATGGCCCCGCGACCTCGCAGCGAGTGGCCCGAAGACATGGCCACCCTGCAGTACCGAGCAGCAGCGGGTCTTCTGCTGGCCTTTCCGCGTGACAACGAATCGCATCTGCTCCTGACCGTTCGTTCGCAACACGTACGGCACAGCGGCCAGGTGTCGATGCCGGGTGGCGTTGTCGAACCGGGCGAGTCGAACGTGCGCGCGGCGTTGCGGGAAGCGCACGAGGAGGTGGCCTTCAGCGACACCGATGTGCGCGTGATGGGAGAGCTCACGTTCGTCGACATTCCGGTCAGCGGGTTCCGGCTCCACCCGATCGTTGCATCGCTCGACCGATCGCCAAACCTGCGTCCATCCGACCGCGAAGTCGCCCGCATCCTCGAAGTGCCACTCTCGGCACTGCTCGATCCGGCGGTGGTCCAGTGGCGTCCGATGACGCGCGGGCGGGTGTCGCTGATTGCGCCAGCCTTCGTGATCGATGATGCGGTCATCTGGGGCGCAACGGCGATGGTGCTGGGTGAGTTTCTGTCGCTGCTTGGATGGAAGGGTCCGGCCGCGCAGCGATCATGATTTCGTGCATACCTTGCAAATCTTGGGCGCCATAGACGTCAATAAATCGTCAGGATTGAGGCAAGTGCCTCTATATTCTTGTGGATTCAGCACTGGATTGAAATAATGCTGAACGACGGACGGTTGTGCGTCGAGCGCGATAGAATCCGCTCGGCGCGATCACGCGATCGACCGCAATCTTTCTCTTCACGTATCAAGACATTACAAGGGGGACGCGATGGGTTCCGCAGTGTTGGGCGATGCGATCAAAGCGGTGCGCGATTGGTCGATCACAACGAGTAGTGGGCAGGTAGGCGGGGCCGAGGGGACGTTCGGCAGCCTGGTGTTCAACGACGCGGAACAGAAGAAGCGTCTGCCCAAGCAGGTGTACACGGCGCTGCGCCGCACGATCTCGCACGGTGAACCGCTCGATGCGGCGGCAGCGGATGCGATCGCGGGCGCGGCGAAGGACTGGGCCGTCGAGCACGGCGCCACGCACTACACGCACTGGTTTCAACCGCTCACCGGCATCACGGCGGAAAAGCACGACTCATTTCTGAACCCGACCGCAGACGGGAAGGCCGTCGCCGAGTTCTCCGGCAAGGAACTGATCAAGGGCGAGCCGGACGCGTCAAGTTTTCCGTCGGGCGGTTTGCGCAGCACCTTCGAAGCGCGCGGCTACACGGCGTGGGATCCCACGAGCCCGATGTGGTTGCTGAAGAACCCCGGCTCGGTCACGCTCGTGATCCCCACGGCGTTCGTGAGTTGGACAGGCGAGGCGCTCGACAAGAAGACGCCGCTGCTGCGCTCGATGGAGGCACTCTCGACGCAGGCCGTGCGCATCCTGAAGTTGTTCGGCTCGAAAGCCGAGCGCGTCACC
>JBEBGB010001014.1:0-1735 GCA_040081675.1 Vicinamibacterales bacterium | reverse complement strand
GAAGCAGGGGCCGGCGGCTTGAATCCGGTGAGCGACCCAAGGCGTTCGATCGGCAAGACCTCCTCGGTGCGCGTGCCGTTGATGACCCACGTGGGGTAAATGCGGATGTTCGCGTTGGCGCAGATCGCCGTCTGCGGGGAGTTCTGGCCACCCGAGCTGCACTCCACGTAGGGCAGCCGCCGGGCCGATGCCCCGAACATGGCCTTCTGCTCCTGACAGTGCGGACACCAGCTGGCGCCGTACATCTTCGCCCCGCTGTCGGACAGATGAATGGCGAGGGCGCGAAGCGTAGGATCTTCGATGGCCGGTGGAGCACCGATGACCCCCGTGTAGTTCAGATGCAGCAGGGCGATGAGGCCGATGGCGATTGGCGCTCGTCGTGACAGCCAGGGTCCCCACGAGAACGCCGTCGGCGTGTCAGGACGCTGCCAGGTGACGAGCGCGAAGATCACGGTCATGAGGCCGAACGACGTGAGGCAGTACGGACAGGTCGCGCCAAGAATGGTGAGCGACACGGTCGTGAGGTACGCGCTGTAGCAGACACCGAAGAACGCCAGTGTCCAGGCCGTGCGCCAATGGCGGTCGGCGCCTTTGACGAATGCCGACCCCGCGAGCGCGAGGTAAGCCAGCAGTCCCCAGCGAGCCGTGGGCACTCCGAGCAGCGTGCCCCACTTGCTCTGCAGGACCACGTCGCACCCACTGCCCTCGGTGCAGCCTCTGAGAGCGCTTCCCACCGACTCGGTCCAAGTGAGGTACCCGGCCAGCAGCACGCCCACCACACTCAGGGCCAGAAGTGCCCAGTTCGGCGCCGCCCTGAGCGCCTCCCGCCTGGTCGTTGACGGGGCTTTCGGCTCTCGCTTTTCCCGTGATCGTCGTCCCATATGGTCCAGAAATGTATCCGGTTGTTGTCTGATCTGATGAGTTCGTGCAGCGAACGGTGCGCCCGCACGGCGCGAAAGACGCGACGCCACACTGGAAACCGCTCCAGTCTGCCTGACAGTCAGCGCTGAAGCGAGTAGGTCGTCTTCATGACGAGCGATCGGTTCGCACGTCCGGCGAACACGCCGTCAGTGTACCGGGTCTCGTTGTAAACCAGGTAGACGTTGTCGATCGTGCGGAAAATGTAGTTCAGGCGGACCTGGGTGGCGGTCAGCTGTCCCGTGCTGCTGTACTGCACGAACGCGGAGGTCAGCAGGTTGGTCGAGAACGACACGTTCGCGCGCAGTCCCACGAGGTGGGTGACAAGAGCGCTGGCCGGCAGGGTGACATCGTTGACCTGATAGCTCGGCGCGAACGACAACGTCTTGTTCGGCCGCAGATCGGCCGAGAGCGTCGCGGTGGTCTTCGAGCCGTCGTAGAAGCTGCCGGTGCTGACCGACGCGGTGCCGCTGGCCTTGCGTCCGTTGTAGGACCGGAAGGTCATCGTCGCAGCGCGCCACCCGTACTCGCCTGCGGGGACGACAGCGCCTGGGCCGACGGTGAAGGGGCGAACGAGACGTTCGTAGCTGTCCGCCGGGACAAATTCGAGGCGGTCTCCGCTCTGGAACGCAGTCGCGAGCGTGAGACTCGACTCGCGGCTCCGGAGCGTTCCCTTGCCGTCGTCGTACCAGACGCTGCTCGGCGTCACCTCGAATTGCCGGATCCCCCACCGACCGGGACGGGGCTTGACGGACCCGCGGACACCCATGAGGCGTTCCTTCACGCGCACGTAGCCGATGCCCGGGTTGAAGCCGGG
>JBEBGB010000253.1:0-6978 GCA_040081675.1 Vicinamibacterales bacterium | reverse complement strand
GTGTTGCGGTTCAACTTTCGCGGCGTCGGCAAGAGCGAAGGGATCTGGGACGAAGGCCAGGGCGAGCGCGATGACTTTCGGGCGGCGCTGGACGTCATGGCCGAGCGTTACCCCGGCGTGCCGCTGTGGGCGGGAGGCATGTCGTTCGGCTCATGGGTCGGCCTGAACGTTGGCGTCGAGGACCCACGGGTATCGGCGCTGCTCGGCGTCGCGAGTCCGGTCAACAAGTGGGACTTCGAACAGGTGGCGCCGAGCGCCAAGCCGAAGTTCTTCATTCACGGTGAAATGGACGAAATCTGCGGCTTCAGGGAGATCAACGCGTTCTACGCGCGTTCGGCCGAACCCAAGGAGCTCGTGATCATCGACGGTTCCGATCACTTGTTCAACGGCGTCGTCAGCGAAGTAGCGGACGCAGTTGAGGAACTTCTCGGCGACTGGAACGGATAAAGGGCGAAACATATGCATGAAGCCGTCATCGTGTCCGCCGTGCGAACGGCGGTCGGAAAAGCGCCAAACGGATCGCTGCGTGGTACACGGCCCGACGAACTGGCCGCTGCCGTGATCGCGGAGGCCATCCGGCGTGCGCCTGGACTCGACGCTGCGGACATCGAAGATGTCATCCTGGGGTGCGCGATGCCGGAAGGCGAACAAGGCATGAACGTCGCGCGCATCGCCAGCCTCAGGGCCGGCGTGCCGGTCACGGCGTCGGCCGTCACCATCAATCGGTTCTGCTCATCCGGATTGCAGGCGATTGCGTACGCGGCCGAGCGTGTCATGGTGGGCGGGTCGTCCGCCATCCTCGCGGGCGGCACGGAGTCGATGAGCATGATCCCGATGGGCGGCCTCAAGATCGCCCCGAATCCGTCGCTCATGGATTCGTACCCGGATGTGTACCTGAGCACGGGACTGGTCGCGGAGAACCACGCGAAGGATCACAACATCTCGCGCGACGAACAGGACGCCTTCGCCCTGCGCAGCCATCAGCGTGCGGTCGCGGCGATCGATGCGGGAAGGTTCGTGGATGAAATCTTCCCGGTGGCGTCGCGTGTCGTCGACCCCGCGACGGGCCGTTCAGTGCAGTCGACCTTCTCGGTCGACGAGGGTCCGAGACGCGACACATCGGCTGCCGCACTCGGGAAACTCAGGCCGGCGTTTCACGTGGCAGGCACGGTCACCGCGGGGAATTCCTCGCAGACCAGCGACGGCGCCGCGGCCGTTGTTGTGACCAGTGCAGGCTTCGCGAAGGAGCGTGGCCTGACACCGCTTGGCCGTTTCGTGGCGTACGCCACCGCGGGGGTCGAACCCGAGCGCTTTGGCATCGGCCCAGTGCCGGCCATTCGCAAGGTGCTGAAGATGGCCGGCCTCACGCTCGATCAGATCGATCTGGTGGAGTTGAACGAAGCGTTCGCCGCTCAGGCGCTGGCGTGTCTTCGCGAGCTGCCCATCGATCAGGAGCGTGTCAACGTGAATGGAGGCGCCATCGCCCTCGGGCATCCACTCGGCTGCACGGGAGCGAAGCTCACGACCTCTCTGCTCCACGAACTGCGTCGACGAAACGGCAAGTACGGCCTGGTGACGATGTGCGTCGGCGGCGGCATGGGCGCAGCCGGCATCTTCGAACGGATGTGATGCAATGACGACGGCAACTGCTACACACACTCTGCGCGGCGGCGAATGGCTGCTTCGCGTCTCTGAACCGGGCGCGGTCTTCACGCCGGAGCAGCTGACAGAGGAACACCGGCTGATCGAGGGCACAGTGCGTGACTTCGTGGCCAACGAAGTCTTGCCAGTGCTCGATCGTCTCGAGGAGAAAGACTGGGACCTGGCGCGCGAGCTTGTGCGGCGCGGCAGCGAACTCGGCCTGATGGGTGCCGACGTCGCCGAACAGTACGGCGGTCTCGGCCTCGACAAAGTCTCGTCGGTCGTCATCAGCGAGCAGGTGTCGTTGGCGGCATCGTTCGGCGCAACCTTTGGCGCGCACGCGAACCTGGTGATCCTGCCTCTGTCCTTGTTCGGCTCGGAAGCGCAGAAGCAGAAGTACCTGCCCCGACTGCTCACGGGTGAGCTGATTGGCGCCTACTGCTTGAGCGAACCTGGCTCCGGCTCCGACGCACTCGGTGCCAAGGCCAAGGCAACCAGACAGGCCGACGGCAGCTTCCTGCTGAGCGGCGAGAAGATGTGGATCACGAACGGCGGATTCGCCGATGTGTTCATCATCTTCGCGAAGGTCGACGGCGAGCCTCCGGCAGCCTCGGGATTCTCTGCGTTCATTGTCGAGCGGGCCTTTGGCGGACTGACGAGCGGCAAGGAAGAGCACAAGATGGGGCTTCACGGCTCGTCGACGACGCCCATCATCCTGCAGGACGTACGTGTGCCGGCCGAGAACCTGCTGGGCGAGGTGGGAAAGGGCCACAAGATCGCGTTCAACGTGCTCAACTTCGCGCGGTACAAACTCGGAGCCATGTGCGGCGGCGGCGCCCAGGGTGCCATCGCAGAGGCCGCGAAGTATGCGGGGCAGCGCAAGCAGTTCGGTCAGCCCATCGCATCGTTCGGCGCCATCAAGCACAAGCTGGGCGAGATGGTGGTCTGGGCCTACGCGGTCGAGAGCCTGGTGTACCGCACGGCCGGCATGATCGACGCGCGCATTGCGGCCACGCCGCACGATCCGGCGGATCAATCCGTTGTGCTCGCGGCGGTCGAGGAGTACGCGATCGAGGCGTCCATCGCGAAGGTGAGCGGCAGCGAGATGCTGGATTTCGTGCTCGACGAGAACATTCAGATTCACGGCGGCAATGGTTACGTACGCGACTATCCGGCCGAGCGTCTCTATCGCGATTCGCGCGTGAACCGCATCTTCGAGGGGACGAACGAAATCAACCGCCTGCTCATTCCGGGCATGCTCGCGCGTCGCGCGGTCAAGGGCAACATCGCCCTCATCGCAGCCGCACGAGCGCTGCAGGAGGAGTTGCTCGGCCCACCTTCGTTTCCGGAGGACGACCCCTCTCCCTTCGCCGACGAACGACGGGCCGTCGCATCGTTCAAGAAGGCGACGCTCATGGTGCTCGGTCTGGCGATGCAGACCTACGGCGAGAAGATGACCGAGCAGCAGGAAGTGCTGATGCACGCGGCGGACATGGCCATCGACACCTACGCTGCGGAGAGCGCGCTGCTCCGCGCATCTGCCGCAGAGGCAAACCGCTTCGCGAACGCGAATCTGCAGGCTGACGCGGCCCGCGTGTTCGTGAACGACGCTGGCATGCGGCTCGAGGCATCGGCGAAGCAGGCACTGGCAGCGATGCTCGACGGCGACACGCTGCGGACGATGCTGGCGGGCCTGCGACGTCTGTTCAAGCAGACGCCAATCAACACGGCGGCGCTTCGGCGTCGGTTGGCAGATGAGGCCGTGTCGAAGGGTCGGTACCTGTTCTAGCGACTTGTTCGAAGGACTTTGGGCAGGTCAAGACTCCTGGAACAGCCCGGCGCGTACAATAGCGAGTCATGGTTGTGTCCCGAATACGCCACGCGTGGCGGCTGGTCGCGGTGGGGGTCGTCGTCGGTTCGATGGCTCTCGCGGCGTGTAGCAACCGCCCTCACGACGACACCGCCGACTACCTGAGCAAGGTCTCGACGGGACGCACGGCCAAGGACGCCGATTTCGGATCCGGCAGCGATCCCATCCCGACCGAGAAGCACGCCGAGTTCCTGCCGCTCGCATACTTTCCCGTCGACCCCTCGTACAAGGTGCTGGCGGGCTTGAAGGCCGCGACAGAAAACGTGGAGCTCCTGATGCCGACCTCCACGGGTCAGCGGCGCAAGATGCGACGCGTGGGCATGATGCAGTTCACGCTGAAGGGACAGCAGATGTCGCTCGCGGCGTTCAACGAAGTGGGCGCGCCGGACATGAATCACCTGACGCTCATGTTCAGCGACATGACGAGTGGAACCGAGACGTATGCAGCGGGCCGGTATATCGATCTCGAGCGCACGGCGAGCGGGATCTACAGCCTCGACTTCAACCTCGCCTATCACCCGTACTGCTACTACAACCCGACCTACGAGTGCCCGTACCCACCGCCGGAGAATCGTCTGAAAGTGCCCATCCACGCTGGTGAACGGATGAAGAAGACCGGCGAGGCACCGGTGGCGGCTCGATGATTCGGGCCGTCGTCTTCGACTTCGACGGTGTCATTGCCAATAGCGAACCGCTCCACTTTCGCGCATATCGCGACGTGCTGGCCGAACGAGGCCTGTCATTGACCGAATCGGCATACTACGAGCGCTACCTCGGATACGACGACATCGGTGCGTTCCGCGCAATCGCGACCGACGCGGGTCACTCATTCAGCGATGACGACATCGCGGACCTGGTCGCCAGAAAGGCCGTCCGGCTCGAAGCCCTCGAGAGCGCCGGCTCCGTGCTGTTTCCGGGCGCTCGCGACGCCATCACGCGAATGGCGTCGGCGTGGCCCACGGCCATCGCCTCTGGTGCGCTGAAGGCGGAAATTCTGCGCGTCCTCGAACACGAATCGCTTCGCGCGCTCGTGCCGATCGTGGTCTCGGCTGAAGACACCGCCGCGAGCAAACCGGATCCGGCGCCGTACCTGCGCGCGGTGGATCTGCTTGCGGCCAACATGCCCGCCCTGTCTCCGTCCGAGTGTGTGGCGATCGAAGACTCGCGCTGGGGTCTGCTCTCTGCGCGCTCGGCAGGACTCCGCACGATCGGCATCACACATACCTACGCCGCTGCCGATCTCGCGGACGCGGCCGACATCGTCATCGATCACCTCGATCGATTGACGATCGATCTGATCACACACATCTCGAGCTGATCGATCGCCAGTTGCTGTGCGTTTGTGAGCACGCCGCGGCAGCGCGTACGAATCAATTGCGTTATGCTAGCGGCCGTGATTTCGGATGGTTTCGTGACACAGTTCACGGCGTTGGCGCACAGTCAGGATCCAGACCTCGCCGTTGCCGCCCTCATGATCGCCCGCGTCGCATACCCCGACCTCGACGCAAGCATCTACCTCGACCAGCTCGATGCACTCGGTCGCGAAGCGCGTCGTCGTGTGTCCGCCGCCGCCGCGCCACGACAGGAAATTCCGCCCCACGTCGACCCCGCACTCTTCTCACGAGTGCTCGCGCTGAACGCCTTCCTGTTCGACGATGAGCGATTCGTAGGCAACGATGCGCAGTACGACGACCCGCGCAACAGCTTCCTGAACGAAGTGCTGGACCGCCGAACAGGCATTCCGATCACCCTCGCGCTGGTGTACATGGAAGTGGCCAAGCGGGCGGGGATCGAGGTGGAAGGCGTCAACTTCCCAGGGCACTTCCTGATCCGTTGCCGCGGCACGCAGGGCACGCGCTACTCGCGCGATTTGATCATCGATGCACACCACGGCGGCGCAGTGCTCAGCGAGAGCATGTGTCGAGACCTGCTCGCACGGCATTCCGGCGGGGACGCAGACTGGGATGCGCATCTGCTCGCGCATGCGACGAAGCTTCAGATTCTGACGCGCATGCTGCTGAACGTGAAGCGGGCGTATGTGCGCCTCTATTCATTTCAGCAGGCCCGCGATATCACGCAGTTGCTGCTGTCTGTCGATCCGTCTGCGACCACCGAACTGCGCGACCGGGGACTGCTGGCCTATCACCTGAACGACCTGCCAGCGGCGCTACGCGACCTGCAGACCTATCTGCAGCTGTCGAAAGGCACCTCGCTCGACGAGGACGAGCGCGACGAGCACGCCCGCATCTGGGAGCACGTCAAGGCCATCAGACGTCGCGTCGCCTCGTTCAACTGAGACGGACCGCTATAACTTGCCGATCTCGTCGTAGAGAATCGCCGACGAGATGATGCCGCTGTGGAAATTGCCGCAGTCGAGCTTCTCGTTCGGCGCATGCGCGTTCTCGTCGGGTAGCCCGACACCGAACAAGACCGACGGCAAGCCAAGCACTTCCTGAAAGGTGGCGACCACGGGGATCGATCCACCTTCGCGCGTGAACACCGGTGCGCGACCAAAGCCCTGCTCGATCGCACGTCCCGCAGCCTGAATGAACTTGTTGTCGAATGACGCCATCCATGGCTTGCCGCCGTGCATGCGCGTCACCTTGACCTCCACGGATTTCGGCGCGGTCTTGGCGACGTAGTCTTCGAAGAGCGCGGCAATCGTGTCTGGAGACTGGTTCGGCACCAGGCGCATGCTGACCTTTGCCATCGCCACAGCCGGAAGCACGGTCTTCGCGCCTTCGCCCGTGAAACCCGAGAGCAGGCCGTTCACCTCGAACGTGGGACGCGCCCAGGTGCGTTCGAGCGTCGTGAATCCGGACTCGCCATGCAGCTTCGGAATGCCGAAGTCCTTGCGATACTGCTTCTCGTTGAACGGCAATGTCGCCCACGCCTGACGTTCCGCGTCCTGCAGCGCCACCACATCGTCATAGAAGCCTGGAATCTTGATGTGGCCACTGCGGTCTTTCATCGCCGAGAGCAGCTGGGCGAGCGTGAAGGCCGGATTCGCAAGTGCTCCACCGAATACACCCGAATGCAGGTCGGTGCTGCTGCCGCGCAGATCGACCTGGAAATAGACCAGTCCGCGCAGGCCGTAGCAAATCGACGGCACGCCGCGCGCGAACATGGCCGAGTCCGAGATGACGACCACGTCGGCTTTGAGTTCGTCTTTGTGCGACGCAATGAAATTGTCCAGGTTCACGCTGCCGACTTCCTCTTCACCTTCGAAGATGAACTTCATGTTCACCGGCAGCCGGCCGTTCTGCTTGATGTGCGCCTCGACGGCCTTGAGGTGCATGAAGATCTGGCCTTTGTCATCGGCCGCTCCACGCGCGTAGATCTCACCGTCGCGAATCGTGGCCTCGAACGGGGGCGACTGCCACAGCTCGAGCGGGTCGACCGGCTGCACATCGTAGTGGCCATAGAAGAGGATGGTCGGCGCACCCTCGGCGCCGAGCCAGTCGCCG
>JBEBGB010001013.1:0-1736 GCA_040081675.1 Vicinamibacterales bacterium | reverse complement strand
GGAACCTGCGCAGCTTCTCGTACAACGGCTTCGAGCTCGGCGTCGGCGCGCGCATCCAGAAGGCCACGCTCTTCGGCGGCTGGACGCTCGACCGGACCTTGCTCAATCATTGCGACGAACTCGAGAACTGGGGGAACCTCTCCGCGGTGTACTACGACGCGTCAGCCGTCAACTCGCAGGCGGCGAAGTCGGACTACCACTACTGCAACCAGCCCGCGCTCGGGCTGCCGTACCTGAGCGAGTTCAAGCTGTCGGGCTCGTACCAGCTGCCGTGGCAGATGCAGGTGAACGCCGCGTTCCAGAGCTATCCCGGTCCGGCGCTGCCGACTCGCTGGAGCATTGGCCGGACGACGCGGTATGCCGCCGACTGCAAGGGCGCGTGCACGCCTGGTGGGCTGGTCATCCCCAACATGACCGCGACGACTTACGTGCTCGACCTGGTCGCGCCCGGAAACGCGTACTACGAGCGCCTGAACCAGCTCGATCTCGGCTTCCGTAAGTTCTTCAAGATCGGGCGCTACCAGTACTCGGGACAAATGGACATCTTCAACGCCACGAACTCGGCGTACATCAAGGCGCAGACGACGACCCTGGGGTCGTCACTGGGTCAGGTGACGTCGACGATTCAGCCGATCACGATGCGACTTGCGCTGCAGATGAAGTTCTGACGTCGACGGCACGTCAGGGACCGTAACGGCGGGGGAGCCCGCGCCGAACGCTACGACCTATCCATGCGGCCGAGTGCCGCTCACTGGTGAAGTCGTAGCGCGCGGCCGCTTCGTTCTCCCGTCGTCTTACCGTCGAGGAGCGCAACGCGGCCGTTCACGACGACGTCAGCCACGCCCTCGGCATACTGATGCGGTTTCTCGAACGTGGCCTTGTCGACGACTGTCGCCGCGTTGAAGACGACAATGTCCGCCTTCATGCCAGGCCTGATGACGCCCCGATCGGTGAGTCCCATGCGCTGGGCAGGCCAGCCCGACATCTTTCTGACGGCGTCTTCGAGCGTCAGTGCTTTCTTCTCGCGCACATAGACCCCGAGCACGCGTGCGAAGGTGCCGTAGGCGCGTGGGTGCGGGACGTCCTTCCCAAACGTTGGTATCCCCGGCGCCGCGTCCGACGCGATCATCGTCGTCGGATGTTTCATGATGCGGACGAGATCGTCCTCGCTGATGGCGTGATAGACCGCGCCACAGCCGCCCTTCTGCACGATCTCGATGACGAGGTCGGCAGCCTGGTCGGGCGTAGCCGGGCGCCGCCGTTCGCGAAGAACCTGCGCGAGGCTCTTGCCGGCAAGACTCGGATCGAAGGCGCAGGCTGTCAGGACCACGTTGGCCGGATCGCCGCCGCCACGGTCGTTCTCGATCGCGTTGGTCACGAAGGTCAGCGTTCGCCGCAGTGACGCTTCATCGCGCAAGCGCTCCAGCATCTTCTCCCTGCCGCCTTCTTGAACCCACCCAGGGAAGAGTCCACCCTGAATCGAGGTGCTCGAAGCGGTGTACGGATACTGGTCGATCGTCACGTCTACGCCGCGCGCCCGGGCCTCGTCGATCAGGCGCAGCGTCTCGACGCTCCGGCCCCAGTTCGACTTGCCGATGATCTTGTGGTGCGTCACCTGCGTGGGCAGGTGTCCCTGTTCCCCAATCGCAATCGTGTCACGCACGCTCTCGAGTATCTTCCCGGTCTCGTCGCGCATGTGCGATTGGTGGATGCCCCCGAACTCGCCGGCGACGTTC
>JBEBGB010000252.1:0-6984 GCA_040081675.1 Vicinamibacterales bacterium | reverse complement strand
ACACGCAGCCAGACACCGCGTGTTGCGGCTCAAGGACTTACGACGGGCGAGCTTGTGAAAACGGACGGAGCGAGGCTCGAACTGCGAAAGTCAGGCTAGGAGAATCAGAGGTGGAGGGGTTTGACACCCTCAAGGGAAGGCGGCAGGGCTACGGGAGGTATAATCGTTGTCAACAATTCAGCCAATGACCCCCAAGAACGTCGCTATCGAGGACCGGGACCTGTTCGAGCGCTATGAGGAAATCGCGCGCTCTGAGGGGAAGACTGTCGACGAGCTGACTACTGAAGCGGTCAAGCGCGATGTGGCCCGCCGCTGGTTCGAGACCAACAAGCGCGAAGCTGCACTGCGCCGTGGCAACATGACCGACGATGAGGTCAACGACGTGGTCGAGAAGGCGATTCAGGAATCCCGAGCCGAACAGCGCGCTCGGTGAAGGTCGTCGCCGACACGAACGTCTACGTCTCCGCCATCATCTTCGGCGGAACGCCCCAAGCCATCCTCGACCTCGCTCAAGACGGACAGATCGAGCTGTTCATTTCGGATGACATCGTCGCCGAAATCACCCGCATCCTCAGGGATAAGTTCAAACGCACGCCGGAGCAGCTCCGGAACGATCTCCTGTCCATCCAAGCGATCACGACGAGCGTCGTGCCGAGCGAACGAATCGATGCCATTCTTCATGATCCGACCGACAACATCATGCTCGAGTGTGCAGTTGAGGCTGGCGCAGACGTCATTGTCAGTGGCGACAAGCACCTTCTGGAGATCGATGGGTTCCGAGGAATCACGATTGAGCTAGCGAGCGACTTGTTGGCCGAGATGCAGGCCAGAGGTCGATAAACGGCCGGCGGTAGAGAAGGATAATTGGCGGCATGAAGATCCCGCCATAGCCGAACCGCAAGCGTGTATGCGCGAGCGGCGCACGCGGTACTGCAATCCGGTCAGGGGATCGCGGGCACCTCCAATACGCGACACGCTGATCAGAATCTATTCAGATCGCGGAGACGTTGTGGAGGCAGCGGAGCAAGGACAGACGTCATAACCGCAAGTTGTTGCGGTGCAGTATGTTCAAGGTCGGCAATTGCAGAGCTGTACCTATATACGTACCGAATCAATGAAACGTATTTCTCTGTAAGTCATTGTATATCAATGTCTTAGAGAGAATGGAGGCGGCGGGAGTCGAACTGCCCAACACCCCCTCCTGTCAACAATTAGGCCCAGTTCATCTCGCTCAAAGCCGCCAGAATCGCTCAAATCTCTGGATAGAGGTACAAGACAGGTACACGGAATCAGTGGGTACACCATCAGGCCGCGAGCAGCATGACGCGACGTCGACTGGGCCGGTGTTCCTTGCGTCGCTGTCAGGATCGCCTCGTCGTCGGACGCCGAGCCGTATGTCGCGTGGCGCTGAACCCGGACTCGTCGCCACCATGGAAGAAGACCCGGCCGCGAAGCGTGTGCTCAACGAATACCGCCCACCCTCGCCCCGAGATGCGATCGCCTTCATCGTTCCCGTCGAACGAGAACTCGATGGCCGGCAAACCGTCGAGCTCTCCAGGTCGATAGTCCACGCCCGCCTCGATTGCCAAGAACCTCATCGAGCCCTGGCCTCTGCGATCGAGCGTGAGGTGCGGTGGACCCAATAGAGCGAGATCCTCCCGGTCCCACAGTTCCATGTCGATGATGCGCCACACCCCGATGAACGGGCTCCGGGCTTTGACCCTCGGCGTCATGTCGCACGCTCGAGCGGACACATCAGTCCGGCACAAACGGAATCAGGCCCAGGCGGTGCGCTTCTTCCTGGAGTTCGCGTGGCATCATCCGGACGTCGACCACCAAGCCGTTCACCTCGATCATCCAGACCAGCGGGCTGTCCGCGAGCTTGCTGGCCAGACACCAGCGCGGATCCAGTTGCACGATGCCCAAGGTGCGTATGATGTCGCGCGCTTTCGCTGAGCCGGCGCTCTGACTGACGCCGAACAAGGCGCAGAGATCACCCCCGCTGATATGGGGCACCTGCGTGGGATCGAAGAGAAAGTTGACCATGCCCAGGGCATAAGTGATGCTGCAGGCCCAGGTTGGCGCGCGGCCGTGAAGGAGCGGGGACGGCCGCTTGCGTGCCAAAGACAATGCCAGGTCTCGCGCCAGGACGGCGTACTCCTCGGTCAGATGGGCGCGGCACACGTCATCGATGAGACTGACGACCGCGTCAAATCTCTGCCGGACCGCGCCAGGCACGCGGTCAAGCGAGCGCAGCGGCATGGTCGTCCATCATCGCGATTCTGCCGAACCACGGCAAGTCCCTCGGCAGGATCGATGGGGGCGCCCGCTTGTTTGGATAGTCGTGCTCTGTCGCAGTCAGGCTACGACTGTGTTGATCATTCGAAACGATCTGTTTACACTGTGAGTGGTAATCGTAGCCACGCTACGCGACCCATGAGCAAGCTAAACGACCTCTACGGCCAAGTTCGACCCGGCAGTCCGGTCACGTCTGGCGACCTGACGGCTCTAGGTGTTTCAGCCGACCTCGCCGTTCATTATGTGCGCGCGGGTTGGCTCACGCGCCTCAGTCGTGGCGTGTTTGCACGACCGGATACTCCACTCGAACTGAACCCAAGCCTTCGACTACTCGAGCGCCGACTCGCAGGGTTGCACGTGGGCGGCAAAACCGCGCTCGATTGGCACGGCGTCCGGCACAACCTCGCGCAGCGCCCACACGTGCAGCTCTATGGCTGGTCGTCTGGTTCGTTACCCACGTGGTTTACCGAACGCTTTCCGAGCACCTACCGCCGCCTCCGGCTGTTCGACGAACGGCCAGGCACGCTCCTCCGCGTATCGCGTCTTCAGCGCCGGGCCGACGGCCCGCTTGTGTCCGAGCCCGAACGTGCGGTGCTGGAGCTGCTGAGCGACGTCGGCGTTCGCCAGCCTCTCGAGGAAGCGCGCGATCTGCTCGCGGGCGCGGCGTCCCTGCGCGCGGCCGTGCTGCAGGCGCTGCTCGCGCGGTGTACGCAGGTCAAGACCGTTCGGCTCTGTCTCACGTTGGGCCGAGAGCTGGGTCTGCCGTGGGTCTCGAAACTGGACCCGACGCGATTGCCGACCGGCAGCGAACAGCGATGGGTGGGCCGCTCGAAAGACGGCCTGCTCGTCTTGAAGGCATGACCCCGACGTACCTGGCCACCGCACGTCTCCTCACGGAGATCGCGCCCCTCGTCTTCGAGGGTGGGCTCTTCGCGCTGAAGGGCGGCACGGCGATTAACCTGTTCCTCCGCGAGATGCCACGCCTCTCGGTCGATCTCGATCTGGTGTTCACCGATCATCGCCTTCCTCGGCCCGAAGCGCTGACAGCGATCAACGAGGCCCTGCGCGCGGCGGCGAGGCAGCTGGCAAGGCGCGGACTGAAGGTGCGGATGGTGTCAGTCGCCGACATGGGCGAGACCAAACTGATCGTGCAGCGTGACGATCTCTCCGTGAAGATTGAGGTCAACACGGTGATCCGCGGCACCGTGTATCCGACCCGGACACGAGCGCTGACCGCGGCGGCCAGCGATGCGCTGATGGCCGATCTGGAACTCCCGCTGCTCTCGCTGGAGGATATCTACGGTGGCAAGCTGGTCGCCGCGATGGACCGCCAGCATCCGCGTGACCTGTTCGACGTGATGGAACTGTTCGCGCATGGCGGCATCACGCCGGGCATCAGGCGTTGCTTCGTGGTGTACCTCGCGAGTCACAACCGCACCTTTCACGAAGTGCTGTTCCCAACGCCGAAGGACATACGGCTGGCGTACGAAGGGTCCTTCGCCGGCATGACGACAGAGCCGGTGACGCTGGATGCGTTACTGGAGACACGTCAGCGGCTGTTTCGCGAACTGCCTGCCGCGCTCGACGCGAACGAGCGCAAATTCTTGCGAACCCTGGCGCGCGCCGAGCCTGACTGGTCGTTGTTGCCGATCCCGCACCTCGAGGAGTTGCCGGCGATTCGCTGGAGACTCCAACACCTCCAGGAACTTGGCAGAGACAGTCCGGCACGCCTGCGCGTCCTGTGTGAGGCGCTGGACCACCGACTTCACGAGTTGCCATGAGCTCGGCGAGTGCGACGTCGGTGCCGCGCAGGGAAGCCGTGGGAGGCGATGACGCGGGATGAGTCATGACGCGACAGTGGTCGATCGGCAGTCGTCATCGACGGCGAAGATTGGACTCTTCCGCACGCTCTTTCGCGGGCGCGACGACGTGTACCCGCGGCGATTCGAGAGCCGGAAGACCGGCAAATCCGGCTATGCGCCCGCCTGCGCTCACGAGTGGGTGCGTGGCATTTGCGAGAAGCCGCGCATCAAGTGCGCCGAGTGCGCTCACCGTCGATTCCTTCCGGTGACGGACGAGGTCGTACGCTGGCACCTGTCGGGTCAGGATGGCGACGGTCAGCCCTTCGTCGCAGGCGTATATCCGCTGCTCCAGGACGAGACGTGCTACTTCCTTGCCGTTGACTTCGATAAGACCGGTTGGCGTGAAGATGCCTCGGCATTTCTCCACACGTGCCGTCACCTGAACGTTGCCGCCGCCCTCGAACGGTCGCGCTCTGGACGTGGCGGACACGTGTGGTTCCTCTTTGACGAGGCGATCCCCGCCGCGTTGGCTCGAAGACTTGGGTCGTACCTGCTGACCGAAACCATGGAAGGGCGGCCCGACATCGGATTGGATTCGTATGACCGCCTCTTTCCGAACCAGGACACGATGCCGCAAGGTGGATTCGGGAACCTGATCGCGCTGCCATTGCAGAAAGGGCCACGCGAGCGGGGCAACAGCGTCTTCCTCGATGACGATCTCGTGCCCTATGCAGACCAGTGGGCATTCCTTGCGAGTCTGCGCAAGATAGGCCGAGCGCAGGTAGAAGGGATCGTTCAGGAGGCCGAACAACGTGGTCGCGTCCTGGGCGTGCGCCTGCCGCCGCAGGACGACGGTGATGATGAGCCATGGACAGCCCCTGCGTCGCGGCACCGAAAGGAGCTGCCGATCGACGGCGAATTGCCCGCGACGTTGGAACTGGTCCTCAGTGATCAGATCTACATCGCGAAGGAGGGGTTGCCTCCTGGCCTCAGAAACCGGCTCCTTCGACTGGCGGCGTTTCAGAATCCCGAGTTCTACAAGTCTCAGGCGATGCGGTTGTCCACGTACGACACGCCGCGAGTCATTGCCTGCGCGGAGGATCACTCGCATCATATCGGTCTGCCACGTGGGTGCCTTGACGATGTTCGCCAGGCTCTGGCGGACCTGGGTGTTCGCGCGGTCGTTCGCGACGAGCGCCACACCGGCCATGCCTTGGACGTGACCTTTCACGGCGAGCTGCGAAGCCAGCAGCAGGTGGCGGCAGACGCGATGCTGGCGCACGAAACCGGCGTGCTGGCCGCCACGACGGCGTTTGGCAAGACGGTGATTGCCGCCTGGCTGATCGCCCAGCGCGGTGTCAGCACGCTGGTCCTCGTGCATCGGCGGCAGTTGCTCGACCAATGGGTCGAGCGACTCTCGGCCTTTCTCGGCGTGCCCGCGAAATTGATCGGTCGCATCGGCGGCGGGCGAAGCCGGCCGACCGGGCTCCTCGACGTCGGCATCATTCAGAGCCTGGTCCGGAAGGGCGTGGTCGATGACCGAGTGGCTGACTACGGCCATCTGATCGTCGACGAGTGTCATCACTTGTCGGCGCAGAGCTTCGAGCAGGTGGCGCGCCACGTCAAGGCACGGTTCGTCGTGGGTCTGTCAGCGACCGTGGCGCGAAAGGACGGCCACCATCCCATCATCTTCATGCAGTGCGGGCCGGTGCGCCACCGCGTGAACGCGAGAGCGCAGGCGGCGTTGCGACCCTTCGAGCACTTCGTTCTCGTGCAGCCGACGGCGTTCACATCGAGCAGGAGCCCTGAGGCCGATAAGCGCGTGGAGTTCCAGGCACTCTATCAAGAGTTGGTGATTGACGACCTTCGCAACCGTCGTATCTGCGACGACGTCGTCGAGGCGGTGAACAACGGCCGGTCGCCGCTCGTGCTGACCGAGAGGAATGAGCATCTCGACCATCTCGAGCGCGGGCTCGCCCAGCGCGTGCGTCAGCTGGTGGTCCTGCGAGCGGGGATGGGCAAGAAGCAGCGGCAAGCTGTCGTCGACCGCTTGTCGGCCATCCCACGCGAGGAACCGCGCGTCATTCTGGCCACAGGCAAGTACGTGGGAGAGGGATTCGACAACCCTCGTCTGGACACACTGTTCCTGACCCTTCCGGTCTCGTGGCGCGGCACGATCGCACAATACGTGGGCCGGCTGCACCGCCTCTGCGACGGCAAGCGCGATGTGCGGGTGTACGACTACTCGGACCTCAACGTGCCCATGCTGGCGCGGATGTTCGACCGGCGCTGCCGTGGTTATGAAGCCGTCGGGTACACGATGCTCCTGCCAGCCAGCGCCATACCAGGATGGCCCGCTGACGTCATGCTTCCATCGGACCCGGTGTGGAAGCGCGACTACGCCGGGAGCGTACGACGGCTCGTCCGGGATGGTGTCGATACACCGCTCGCGCACCTGTTCGTGCACGCCGCGCGAGTCGTGCCGCCAGACGCGGACGGGGCCGCCCGCGCGCGGAGTGCGACGGAGGAGTTCCTCTACCGTCGACTGGAGACCCTGGCGGAGACCAAGGGGCGTTTCGGTCTTAACGTGGCGTTGCCGATCGCGTTCGACGGCGCGAGCCGGTTGGAAGTCGACCTGCTGTGCGCCGATTGTCGCGTCGCGGTGGAGTTGGACGGCGCTCAGCATCTTGGAGACGCGATCGCGTATCGGCGCGACCGACGCAAAGACCAGTTGCTGCAGGAGAACGGCTATCTGGTGTTGCGCTTTCTCGCTGAAGATGTGGGAAGGGCCTCGGTGGACACCCAAATCCAGCCATTAATCGACACCGCAAAACCCGCCATTAACTGACAGCGGCCGAGACGTTGACGCGCGCGAGGAACGCAG
>JBEBGB010001012.1:0-1739 GCA_040081675.1 Vicinamibacterales bacterium | reverse complement strand
ATGGCCGTGATTCGCGACATGATGCCGGCGTTCGAGTTGTTCCAGCCGGCGAGCATAGACGACACGCTGGCGCTGTTGGCCAAGCACGGGGCCAACGCGTGGGTGATGGCAGGGGGACTGGACTCGTTCGACTGGTTGAAGGACCGGACGAAGCGAACGAGTGTGGTGGTGGACCTGAGTCAGGTAGCGGAGCTGCGCGGGATCAAAGAGGTGAACGGTGGCCTCGAGATCGGTGCGACAACGCCCTTGACCGAGGTGGTGAACCACCCGGTGGTGAAGGACAAGTTTGCGATTCTGTCGCAGGCCGCCGAAGTGGTGGCCTCGCCGCAGATTCGCAATCAAGGCACGCTGGGCGGCAACGTCTCCCAGGACACGCGCTGCTGGTACTACCGCAGTGGGTGGTCGTGCTACCGCGCGGGTGGCAACATCTGCTACGCGGACACGCCGACGGCGATCAACCGGGAGCACGCGATTCTGCAGCAGGACCGGTGTGTGGCGGTGAGTCCGTCGGACACGGCGCCGGCGCTGATTGCGCTCGACGCCGAGTTCGTCATTCGCTCGGCGAGCGGTGAGCGCGTGGTGAAGGCCGAGGATTTCTTCCTGGGCCCGCAGATCGACATCATGCACATGACGGTGCTGCAGCCGGGCGACCTGCTGACGACGATTCGGATCCCGGCGACGATGGCGGGCGCGCAGTTCTACTGGGAGAAGGTGCGAGACCGCAACGTGTGGGACTTCCCGTTGGTGAACGTGGCGTCGGCGATGAAGCTGAGTGGGACCACGATTCAGTCGGTGCGGTTGGCGGTGGGGGCGGTGGCGGCGCGGCCGCTGCGGCTGACGGCGGTCGAAGCGCTGGTGGCGGGGAAGCCGCACACGGAAGCGACGGCTGCGGCAGCGGGCGAGGCCGCGATCGACGGCGCGGTGGCGTTGCGCTACAACGCCTACAAGATTCCGCTGATGCGCAATCTGGTCAAGCGCGCAATCCGCGGAACCGGTGCGGCGACCACATAGTCGATGGACTAACCACGCGGCGAGGTGCGCGATCGTTCTCCTGACGGTCGCCTCCTCGAGCGCGTGGCTTGCCGGCTGCAGGTCCGAGGCCAAGGTCAGTCGCAAGGAAACGATCTGGCGCAAGCTCGGTGCGTGGTCTGGACACACCAGTGTTCAGACCGAATCCTGGCCCGGCGACTCGGGCGCAATGCGGATCAGCTGGAACACCACCCACGCCTCCGCGGACGGTGCGTTCCAGTTGACCATTCACAGCGCGATCAGCGGACGCCCCATGCAGGTCGTGGTCGATCACCAGGGCGACGGTGCGGGCACGGCATATTTCAGCGACGACCCGCGCATCTTCTTTGCCGTGGTCGACGCGAAGAACCTCGATTGGACGTTCACGATTGAAGAGCCGGTCGATGTCATCCTCACGCCCAAATGACACGATTCGGGAGGACCTAACGAATGGCCAATAAGCTTGTCGGACAGAACTATGTAACTCCGGATCTGGTCGCGAAGGTGACTGGACGTGCGAAGTACGTCGAAGACTACAAGGTCGACGGTCTGCTGCACGCGCGCCTGCTGACCAGCCCATTACCGCACGCCCGGATTCGCAGCATCGACACGAGCAGGGCGATGGCTCTCCCCGGTGTGAAGGCCATCCTGCTGCCGGAAGACATTCCGAGCCCGGCCGATTCGGTCACAGACCTGGGCGCCGTCATCAAGGCGAACCTGAAGGGCGAGCG
>JBEBGB010001011.1:0-1740 GCA_040081675.1 Vicinamibacterales bacterium | reverse complement strand
CGACTCGACGCACACGGGGATGAGCGTGACGGGCAGCTTGGGGTTGCGCTTGAAGAGCCAGACGTACATGAGATTCGTCAGCTGATACACCGGCCAGTAAGGCACCGGAACTCGCACGCGTGAAATGCCTTCGCCTCGCAGATACTCGCCGACAAAACTCCAGATCCGCTCGCCAGGTCCATCGACGACGTTGAAGGTCTGGCCGCTGGCGCGCGCGTCCGAGGCGGCGAGCGCGAAGAAGTCAGCGCAGTTCTCGACGTGCGTCATCGGAATCCGCGAGGTGGGTCCGATCACCACCTGCACGTTGCCAATCTGCTGCCCGAAGGCGGCGAGTTCGGCCTTGCCCCGTCCCCAGATGAACCCTGGGCGCAGAACGACGAGGTCCCATTTGTGATCGTCGGCGAAGCATCGCGTGACGCGCTCCTGCCACGTCTTGGCGATTGAATATTTGTCGCGTCCGTAGAGCGCTGGTGGCTTCGTGACGGGCGACTGTTCGTCGAGCAGCCCGTTGATGACGCTCCAGTGGTACACCGAGAAGCTGCTCGCCAGCACCACTCGCCGACACGAGGTCCGGCTCATGGCCTCGAGCAGCCGCTCGGTGCCGACGACGGTCGAGGCAAACATCTCGTCTTCGCCGCCACTGACGGCGGCCGCCAGGTGGACGAGCACGTCGATGCCGTCGAACGCTGGCGTCAGGTCCCGGGTCGTGCGCAAATCGCCTCGGAAGATGTCCGTGACGCCCAGCCGATTCAGTTCGTCAACCCTCGCGGCCGGGCGCACGCAGGCGCGCACCTGGTGTCCCCGCGCCATGAGTGCCGCGACGACGTGAGTGCCGAGAAATCCGTTTGCGCCGGTGATGAGTGCCCTCACGATGTCGCCTCTTCCGGCTTGAGCGCCTCGACGAGCTGATTCACTTCCAGAACCTGCTGGCTCGTGATGGGCAGTGGTGAGCCGTCGGCCAGCGACCGGTACGTGCGTGTGATCACCTCGAAGAGTCCCTCGTATGTGCCCGGGCCGCCCTTGAACTTACGCCAGAGCGTCCCCCGGGCTGCCTGCCGAATGGCCTTCCCTTCATCCAGGCCGTTGAACAGCGGCGTCAACGGCGGCGGGCCGCCGCGGATCCAGTTGTAGGTGACACGCGTTTCGAAGAGGTTCGCGGTGGCCTGCATCTTCTCGCCGTACACGCGCAGCCAGAAGGCGTCCGGTTTTGCGCTGGACGTGAAGGTGAGCGCGGCGGTACCACGCTCGCCGTCGATCTGGGCGCGGAACTCGTCGAAGGGAGCCAACGACTCACGACGCTTCCGCCAGATGGTGTGCACCGTTCGGTGCGGTCCGATGAACAAGTGCGCCATGGACGCCAGGTGCGGCAGGAAGTCGGCGATCGCGCCCCCGCGCGTTTTCAGAATGGGACTGGGCGAGTTCGGATCGGCGAATCCACCGGGACCAAGAATGTTCAGGCAGAGCATGACTTCCACGTGGACGACCGCGCCGAATTCGCCAGAGTCGATGCGCGCGAGAATCTCACGCGGCGCCTCATTGAACAGATAGTTGAAGTCTTCGACGATCGCGCGGTTCTTGTCCGCGCCAAGTTTCAACAAGAGTTCGAGCTCGGGCAAGGTCTCAGTGCTCGGCTTCTCGACAATCACATGAGCGCCTGCGCGAACGGCGTCGATCGCCAGGCGGTAGTGAGACGAAGGCGGCGTGGTGATGTGCACGACGTCGGGTTTGACCTGCGCGAAC
>JBEBGB010000020.1:0-24416 GCA_040081675.1 Vicinamibacterales bacterium | reverse complement strand
CGCCAGGCGACGCCGCGGGAGCGCTGTTGGATGTGAGGGCTCGGTTCAGTGGACGCGGCGGTCCCAATCGTTCGAACGGCCGCCGGCGTACACGTCGAACTTGCTGCGCATCCGCATGATCTTCCACTTCGTGTAGCGATACTTCAACTCGGCCAGCGGGTGCATGCGTCCGCCTCGCAGGAACAGATACGCGACCAGCAGCCCACCAAGGTGGGTGGCATTCGCGATGCCGCTCTGCTCGGCCACCGACGAGTAGAACGCGAGCAGCCCCATGATGAGCACGAAGTACTTCGCTGGAATCGGGAAGACGAAATACATGTAGATGGGGCGGTCGGGGAACGAGAGCCCGTAGGCGAGCAGCACTCCGTAAATGGCGCCCGACGCGCCGATGATGATCGACGTGTACAGCGGCGCCGTGAACCCGAACGGCAGCAACGAGAAGATCACCGTCAGAACGCCGGCGCCGATGCCCGTGACGAAGTAGAACTTCAGGAAGTTGGGCGTGCCCCACCGATGTTCCAGCTCGGTGCCGAACATCCACAGCGCAAGCATGTTGAACAGGATGTGGAACGTTCCCGAGTGCAGGAACGCGTACGTCGCCAGCCGCCACAGCTGCCCTGACCGGACCACGCTCCCGGGGCGAAGCCCCAGCAGTTCCGTAAATCCCCACCCGTACGAGTCCGCGATGCCCTGCACCAGGAACAGCACGACGTTCGCGATGATGAGCGCTTTGATCCCCGGTGGCAGGGGGCCAGGGCCAAACGAAATTGACGATCCGAAGCGGGGATTGGAGCGTCGCATGCCTGCCTCGGATCGTATCACGCGGCGCGGAACGCTCCCGACCACCTTAGCGCGGGACGAAGCCCGGCAGCCTGCGTCGAACGGCAGACATCACCAACTCGAGCTCTTCGATGCGCAGCAGATGCGCCGAACCCATGAGGACCGCCACGCCGATGCCGATCATGGTGAGTAGCGACCCGATCTGCCGCAGCGTGCCGAGGTCAGTTGCGCTCGACGAAAACGCCACGCGCGTGAGGAAAATGGCGGCAATCATGGCTGCGGACGCCAGCAGCACTTTCCAGAGCGCAGAGGCGAGTGCCCGTCCGCCGAGGCCGTCGAGCTGAGCGCGTAGCAACGTGATGCACAGCGACGCATTGACCAGGGCAGCTATTGACGTCGAGATGGCCAGACCGGTGAAGCCCATCACGCGCACCAGCAGCAGGCTCAGCGCGAAGTTCACGGTGACCGACACCATGCTCAGCGCAACTGGGACGCGGCTGCGACCAAGGGCGTAGAACACCGGCGAGGCAATCCGCGTAGTGGAATAGCCAACCAGCCCGATCGCGTACAGGCGAAGCGCGGCGGCTGTCGCCGTGGTGTCTGCCGGTGTGAAATGCCCGCGCTCGAACAGCAGCCGCACGATCTCAGTCGAGAGCAACACCAGCCCGCATGCCGCCGGAATGTTGACGAAGAGCATGAGCGAGAGGCCTCGGCGCACCGTGTCGCGCATCGCCGCGGTATCTTTCACCGCCGCGTGCCTGGCGGCGGCGGGAAGAACCGCCGTCGCGATCGACACGCCGAAGAGGCCGAGCGGCAGATACATGATGCGAAACCCGTACTGCAGCCACGAGACGGCGCCGGTGCCCTCGTTCGATGCCAGCAACGTGCTGATGAACAGATTCAACTGCGTCGCGGCGAGGCCGACGGTGCCGGGTCCCATGAGCAGCAACACCTGACGCAGACCCGGATCCTTGAAATCGAGCACCGGCCGGTAGCGAAAGCCTTCGCGGTGCAGCAGCGGCCACTGCAGACCGATTTGCGTGAGTCCGCCAACCGTTACCGCGATAGCCACCGCCATGATGCGCGGCAGACCGAAGGCGGGCATCACTGGCGTCAGCAGCAACGCGAACGCGATGGCCACGACGTTGAAGGTGGCGGGCGCAAGCGCGGGGAGGAAGTAGTGTCGCAGCGAGTTCAGCATGCCCATGAGCGCCGCGGCGATCGCGGCGAGGGTGAGGAAGGGCATCATGACGCGCGCGAGCTCGGTCGTCAGTTCGAGCTTGCCCGGCACCGCGGCAAAATTGTGCGCATAGATCGAAACGAGCGGACGCGCGAACACCATGCCCAGCGCAACGGCGACTCCAGTGACGAGGAGCAACGCGTTGATGACGTTGTTCCCGAGTCGCCACGCATCTTGCTTGCCGTGCAGCGTGAGGTGACGGGTAAAGGTTGGGACGAACGCCGCGCTCATCGCCCCTTCCGCAAAGAGATCGCGAACCAGATTCGGGATACGGAAGGCAACGAAATACGCGTCCATCTGGTCGCCGGCGCCAAACAGCGCAGCCAGTACTTGTTCTCGGACCAGGCCGAGAATGCGACTGGTCAGCGTAGCGGCAGCGGCCAGGCCGGCAGCCTGCGCGATGCGGTCGGTCGAAGGCGCGGGTAGGGGAGAGTCGGTGGTCTCGGCTGGCGCCATGCCTCAGGCGCCGGATAGCTTCTGGCGCACGAGCTCGTTGACGACCTTTCCGTCGACGGTCTGACCCGCGAGCTTCCCGAGGACAGCCTTCATCACCTTGCCCATGTCCTTAGGCGAGGTTGCGCCGGTCTCGGCAATCGCGTCGACGACAGCCCGCTCGACGAGCGCCGGATCTGCAGCTGGGGGCAGATATGACTCGAGAACCGCGATCTCGGCGGCTTCTTTGTCCGCGAGGTCCTGACGCCCACCCTTGACGAACTGCTCGATTGAGTCGCGTCGTTGTTTGACCAGCGCGTTCACCACCTGCCGCGCCTCATCGTCGTTCAGTTCGTGGCCCTTCTCGACGCTCTTGTTCATGAACGCGGCCTTGAGCATGCGCAAGGCGCTGAGTCGGCCGGCATCCTTGCGGCGCATGGCGTCAGTGATGGAGGCGCTGACCTCTTCGACGAGTGACATGGTCCGACTGGCTCCTGCGGTCGAGCGGTCTACGGGTTATCGGGTCGTGCCTGACCGGGCGGTTGCTGCGTCGGCACGAGCATGCCCGGTGTCGACACGCCAGCGGGCGGTCCAGAGATCGGAGGGAAGGGCGGGACCGGCGTGTCCTGCGTCGGCATCGCCTGGTCCCGCTGAATCGGCGTCGGGAACGGTCCGCCGCCACCGCGGTTGGGGAGGGCGACTGGTGCTCGTCCTCCGACGGGACCTGGGCGCTGCATGTCGGGCTCGCGGTCTTGATCCTCCATCGGCGGTTCGAACATCGGCGGCACAAACGCGCCCTGCGTCGGTGCTGCGGGCGCTGTGCGCGCGGGGCTCCCCGCGCTGGTCGCCAGCACGAAGATCCGATCGTAGGCCGATGCATTCGGCAGCGCGACGGCGCGAGGCGCCGCCAGGTATCCACTCGCTGACCGGAGCACGGTGTCGAGCGCCTGTGCCTCGGGAAGGTTGGTCAACTCGATGGACACCGGAGTGCCCGGCAGGCGATCGATGTTGACGATGCGCGTCTGTCCGACGCGAGCCCACTCGTTCAGGATCTGGCCAACGGTGGCATTCTTCGCTGAAACGGTGACCTTGCCGTCGGCCATCGTGATGTGCACGTCGGCCGAGGCGGGCGTCGCCGCCAGCGTAACCCCGACGAGCAGAGAGCCGAGGATGTGCAGCCTCATAGGGTCAGTATACGGCCGGGTGACCCGTCAAGGCTGAACTACTGCCCTCCCGACTGAGCTATGGACGCCGCATGAATTCGATCACATCCGTGAGAATCGAATTCAGCGTGTGGCGTGGTTCGTACCCAATCATTCCGTGCACTTTTGTCAGGTCTGGGAGTCGACGCGGCATGTCTTCGAACCCTGACTCGTAGGCCTGATCGTAAGGAATCAACGTGATCGGCGAACTCGAGCCGGTCAGCGTCCGGACCCGTTCCGCGAGGCCATTCATGCTGATTTCCTCGCTGTTCCCGATATTGACGACCTGGCCAATCGCGCGTGGCTCGACGATGAGCGCCTGCAGCGCCCGAACCACATCCGCAACGTGCGTAAATGCGCGGCACTGCGTCCCGTCGCCGAAGACGGTAATCGGCTCGCCAGCGAGTGCCTGCCGGACGAAGTTCGGGATGACCATGCCGTACTGTCCGGTCTGTCTCGGTCCGACTGTGTTGAAGAACCGGACGATGATCACGGGCAGCTTGCGTTCCTTCCAGTAGGCCAGCGCCAGGAACTCGTCGAGAGCCTTGCTGCACGCGTAGGCCCATCGGTGCTTGGGTGTGGGACCGAGCACCAGATCCGAGTCCTCGCGGAATGGAACGTCGGTGCTCTTGCCGTACACCTCTGATGTGGACGCCACCACCACCAGCTTCTTCTTCTTGACGGCGTGCTTGAGCACCACCTCGGTGCCGTGCACGTTGGTCTCGATGGTGTGCACGGGTTGCTCGACGATCAGCTTGACGCCCACCGCCGCGGCAAAGTGAAACACCACGTCAGCCCTGTCGATGAGCTCGGCGAGCAGCCCTTCGTTCTCGACCGTGTCGATGTAGTACTCGAAGCCGGGTCTGCCCTTGAGGTGCGCAATGTTGTCCATGGAGCCGGTCGACAGGTTGTCGATCACCAGAACTCCGTGTCCGCTGACCAGGAGCGCCTCCGCGAGATGGGAACCGATGAAGCCGGCACCGCCGGTAATGAGTGCTCGCACGCGTTACACCTCGCACGCATGGACGCTCGCAGCAACAGCTGCGACGTCCTGGTCTGTTAGCCCGGGGTGAAGCGGCAGCGAGAGAACTTCCTCGCACGCGCGCGCAGCCTCGGGACAGTCTGCTGGATCGTGTGATGCCAGGGCAGGCTGTCTGGGAATGGGAACCGGATAATGCACCAGTGTCTCGATGCCGTCTGCGGCCAGATGCCGCTGCAGCACCGCGCGGTGCCGCGTGCGCACCACGAAGAGATGGTACACGTGACCCGCGTCGAACTCGCGGAGCACGTTCAGACGAGCACCGACCAATGACGTCCGGTAGGCGGCGGCGACTGTGCGTCGCCGCGCGGTCCACGAGCCAAGGTACGGGAGGCGGGCCCGGAGGATGGCCGCCTGCATCTCGTCGAGCCTCGAGTTGAAACCTGGTTCGAGGTGGTGGTAGCGGTCCGTCTGTCCGCCGTTCCGCAGACGGCGCAGCCTTGTTGCGAGTGAGCCGTCGCCGGTCACGATCGCGCCGCCGTCTCCAAGGGCACCGAGGTTCTTTGTCGGATAGAAGCTGAACGCGCCGGCCACGCCAATGGTGCCCACCGGTCGGCCGCCGGCTGTTGCCAAATGCGCCTGACACGCATCTTCAACCAGCGCGAGGCCGTGCCGCGTGGCCACCTGCTGCAGGGCATCCATATCGGCGGCTTGTCCGTACAGATGCACAGGCAGAATCGCCCGGGTGCGCGGCGTGACGGCGCGTTCGGCTGAGGCAGGGTCGAGCGTCAGACGTTCCGGATCGATGTCGGCGAAGACTGGACGCGCACCGACCATCATGATCGCCAACGCGGTGTACGCAGCCGACAGTGGCGTCGTGATGACCTCGTCGCCCGGTCCAATGCCCAGCGCGCGCAGGATCAGCGCGATGCCGTCGGTTCCGTTTCCCACGCCGACAGCGTGGCCGACGCCGCACGCGGCGGCGAACTCGGCTTCAAACGCCGCGACTTCAGGGCCAAGCACGTACCACCCGCTGCTGACCACACGCTCGATGGCCGCGCGCACCGCGGCGGCGTCTTCGCGCGGCGCGGGCGAACCGAATGGAACGCGGACCGGGCTCACGACGGCTCCTGTGGTTCGACGCCGATGTACTGCTCCAGATGCGCCCGGTAGAAAGCGAGCGTCGACGTCAAACCGTCTCGAAGGCCGACGGTCGGACGCCAGCCCGTGACGCGATGAAACTTCGAGGAGTCGGCATAGAAGCTGCCGATATCGATGGCCTTCTTCTCGCTGGGCCACTCGATGTACTCGACACGTCCCGAGCCCGCGGCGTCGACGAGCAGCGCGGTGAGCTCCCGGTGACTGATCGGGTCTGTGCCGCCGACGTTGTAGACGCCGCCGTTGCACTCGTCACTCACGCCCGCGCGCAGAAACGCATCGACTACGTCATCGACATGCACGAAGTCGCGCAGTTGCGACCCGTCGCCGTAGATCTGAATGGTTCGTCCCTCGAGGGCCAGGCGAATGAACCAGCCGATGAATCCCTGCCGATTGTGTCGAATCAACTGACGCGGGCCGTACACGTTCGTCAACCGCAGCGAGCACGCGCGGACGCCGAACACGTTGTTGTAGACGACGTGGTACTGCTCACCGGCTGCCTTGTTGATGCCGTTGACGTCGGTGGGCCGCACGAGATGCGTTTCGTCCACGGGAAGCGAGTCGGGCCGACCGTAGATCTGCCGCGTGCCGGCGAAGATGACTTTCGCCTCCGGGTTGTGATGACGGCAGGCCTCGAGCAGCGTCAGCTGGCTTCGACAGTTGATGTCGAGATCGGTGTACGGATCTCGCATGCTGTCGATGTGGCTCACTTGACCCGCGAGGTTGAACACGATCGTCTGCCGCAGCACGAGTGCATTCATGGCATCGCGGTCGCGCACGTCAGCGTGACTCACCTGCAACCGGTCCACGACGTCAGCGATGTTGAACGGATTGCCGCCGTAGTCGGGCAGCAGCGAATCGACGAGCAGCACATCAGCGCCGAGCGCGACGAGGCGGCGCGCGAGATTGCTGCCGATGAAGCCGAGGCCCCCGGTCACCATCACGCGTCGACCGCGATAGAACTCGTGATGATCAGGCGTCACGGGTGCCGGGTGCAGCCTTGCGGCTCGATGCGGGACTCGAGATGAGCCGCCACGGGGTAATGGCCGATTCAAGCAGGACCGCGCGCGACACCTTCGACTCGCCCTCGCGCCGTTCGACGAACGTGATCGGCACCTCCGCGATTGTGCAGCCGCGACGATGCGCCACAAACAGCATCTCCACCAGGAACGAATACCCGTCGGAGAAGAACTGATCGAGCGGCAACGAGGCCAGTGCGGTACGGCGCCAGCATCGATAGCCGGACGTACAGTCGTGCGCGCTCACACGCGTGACCGTGCGGATGTACGTATTCGCGAAGCGGCTCAGAATGTGTCGTCGCTTGGGCCAGTTCACGATGCGACCGCCAGGAACGTAACGCGACCCAATCACCATGTCGTGCGTCTGGGCCCGAGCGATCAGGTCCGGCAGCTGCGCGGGGTCGTGTGAGAGGTCGGCGTCCATCTGACAGATCAAGTCGACCGGCTGCGTCAGCGCGTGCTTCATGCCGTCGATGTACGAACGTCCGAACCCGCGATTCGACGTTCGGTGCAACACCGACACGCGCGCCGTGTAGGTCTGTCCCAGCTCGTCGGCCAGCGCACCGGTCCCGTCGGGTGAGTTGTCGTCAACGACAAGCACCCGCACGCCCGCGTGTTTCATGAGGCCTGCCACGAGCACCGGCAGGTTCGCTCGTTCGTTGTAGGTTGGAATGATCACCAGGACAGACGGCGTCACGAGCGACGTCCCTCGGAACGCATCGTCGCAATCTGCTCCGAGACGAGTCCGATGAGGAGGATGACGATGCTCGAGAGAATCAGCAGCACGGATGAATTGGTGACATGCGACTGGGTACCGACCGTCCACGCGGCATAGCCGGCGCCGAGCGTGAACGTCGCGACACTGACCGGCACGAACAGACGCAGTGGACTGAAGATGGTGATGACCTTCAGAAGAATCAGCGCGAAGCGGGCGCCATCGGACCCGAGCCGGATCTTCGATGTCCCCTGTCGCTGCCGCGCGATGACCGGTTCGAACCTGACGCTGTAGCCCGCGCGGATAAACGCCATCGTAGACGTAGTCGGCGTCGAAAATCCATTCGGGAACAGGTGCACGAACTCGAGCATGCACTCGCGTCGTGCCGCACGGAAGCCGGACGTGAGATCGGGAATGGCCCGTCCCGTCAGGTAGCTCGCGATCTTGTTGAGCGAGGCATTACCGAGTCGCCTCGACCATGACGCCTGCGAACTCGATGCGCGTGCACCCACAACAAGTTCGAAGCGGTCCAGCTGATTGACGAGCCGCACGGCATCTTCCGGTTGGTGCTGGCCGTCGGCATCGACGATCAACACGAACGTCCCCGTTGCAGCGCGCAGCCCTGTCTTCACTGCCGCACCGTTGCCCTTGTTGTACGGGTGAGTCAGTACTCGCGCTCCTACACGCGCGGCCTCCTCGCTCGTCTGGTCCGACGACCCATCGTCGATGACGAGGACTTCGTGCCATGACGCATGGCGCCGAAGCGCCTCGACGACCTGAGCGACGGCATGCGCCTCGTTGTAGGCGGGTACAAGGACCGATGTCTGCTGCGCGAGGTCAGGCACTTGGAGAACTTTTTATCCTAACGCAAAAGGAGGGCCCGACGACTCGACGGCTCCCGCTGCACGGTTTTTCTAATGTCGAGGTGGTCTATTTCGGAACAAACTCATCAGTTTTGGAAATATGAGTCGCAGAGACTCGTACGATCGATAGGCGATGAAAAGGCGAACTTTTGGCGTAACTTACTGACGTATCGACTTTTGCGTTGACACGCCGACTAGCGCACTTCTAGTATCTGGGTGGGAAAATGTGGCTGGAAGTGGAGTAGTGTGCAGTGTTTAGAGGCAGTGCGCCCGCCCGCGTCGACGACAAGGGCCGCCTGAAGATGCCGAGCGTCTTCAAGTCCTTGCTGGAGAGCAAGTACGGGCGTGAACTGTACCTGACCAGCTTGACTGGTGAGTACGTCCGCATCTACCCGATGCCTGTCTGGGTCGAACTCGAACAGAAACTGGCCCTGGTTCCCTCCACCAACCCATCGAAGCTGCGCTTTCTCGACCGAGTCAATTACTACGGTCAGTCCGTTGAACTCGACTCGCAGGACCGGGCCCTGATTCCGGTGCGTCTGCGTGACGCCGCCATCATGGTCGGCGACGTCGACGTGCTCGGCCAAATCAGCTACTTCGATGTGTGGAACCATGACCGGTTCCTCGCGAAACTGCAACAGGATCCGTTCACCGACCAGGACGCGCGCACGCTCTCGGAGTTTGGCATATGAGCGCGCACGTACCCGTCATGCCGGCGGAAGTGCTGCAGTACCTGCGGCCCGAGCGCGGCGGGCTGTTCGTCGACTGCACCGTGGGGCTCGGCGGCCACACGCGTGCGCTACTCGAAGCCGGTGCCTCGCGCATCATCGGTTTCGACCGCGATGCGGACGCCCTGGCCATCGCGCGCGACGCGCTGGCGCCGTGGCAGGACCGCGTCGAACTCATTCACGCCGATTACCGCGATTTCGCGCGCGCGCTCGACGAGCGCGGCATCACCACTATCGACGGCGCGCTGGCCGACCTCGGCGTCTCTTCGATGCAGCTTGACGGCGATGGCCGTGGCTTCAGCTTCCAGAGGGACGAGCCGCTCGACATGCGCATGGATCGTTCGTCGGGTGACACTGCCGCCGACCTCGTGGCGCACGCGTCAGAGGTCGAGCTCGCCGATGCCATTTACCAGTACGGCGAGGAGCGGTATTCGAGGCGCATTGCACGCGCGGTGGTTGATGCGCGCGGGCTCGAGCCCATCGTATCGACCGGACGCCTCGCGGCTATCGTGCGACGCGCCGTTCCAGTACGTGGTTACCAGCGAATCGATCCTGCGACGCGCACCTTTCAGGCGCTTCGCATCTGGGTGAACCGGGAACTCGACGGGCTCGATGGTCTGCTGACCTCGCTGGTCGGCCGGCTGTGCGAGGGGGCCCGCCTGGTGGTGATCAGCTTTCATTCGCTCGAAGACCGAATCGCCAAACACACCTTCCGTGGACTGGCGCAGAACCAGGGTTGCCGAGTCCTGACGAAGCGACCGATCGTGGCAAGCGACGCCGAACTGCAACGAAACCCGCGCGCGCGAAGCGCCAAGCTTCGCGCACTGGAGCGAGTGGCGTGATGGCTGAACCCTTCGAATACGCAGTCCGCAAGGACGTCCGGAACAACCCCATCGTCCGCGAGGTCGATGAAGAGCGGCAGCTCGAGATGTCCAAGACGCTCGGTCTCGCCGCGTTGGTCGTCGTGTCGGTGATGTTCTGGACCTGGCAGCATTTCGAGCTCCTGCGACACGGCTATCGCCTGGAGGAGCAGCAGAAGGAGCGGGCCGCAGAGGACGACATCGGCCGTCATCTCCGACTGGACATTGAAAAGCTGCGCTCGCCGAAACGCGTCGACGCGCTTGCGCGAACGCGCCTGAACCTGGTGACGCCGAGCCGAGAGGACGCCATCGTCATCGAACGAGTCGTGCCGGCGGACCCGCCGGCGAAGTCCGTGGTGGCACGCCGGTGAAGAAGGGACTCCCCCGTCTGTGGCGCCGCCCCGCGAACTCGAGGGCCATCACCGCGAACGCGCCGACGTCACAAGACTGGCGCCGGACGCTCAACCGGCGCATGACCTGCGCCGCCATCATCTTCGGCATCTGGGCGGTTGGCGTTGAAGTGCGCCTGGTGAGGCTCCAGATCCTGGAGCACGACGAGCTGGTGGGACGTGCGGAGCGTCAGCAGATGCAGACGCGTCCTCTGGCCGCGAAGCGCGGCGACATCGTCGACCGCAAGGGTCGCATGCTGGCCACCAGCGTCGATGCGGACACCATCTATGCAGTGCCCTCGGCGATCGCCGACGAGTCAGCGACCGTGCGACAGCTCTGCGCGGCATTTCGCGACTGCACCCCGAAAGAACGTAACGAGATCCTCGATCGGCTCGAGCGTCAGCGGAACTTCGCGTATGTCAGGCGACAGGTGTCCCAGGACGTGGCGGCGAAAGTCGCGGCGCTGAACCTCGAGGGTATCGGGTTCATCAAGGAGAGCCATCGCGAGTACCCGAACAAGGAACTGGCGGCGCACGTGCTGGGCTTCGTGGGCATCGACAGCAAGGGGCTGAACGGCCTCGAGTCCGCGTACGATTCTCAGATTCGCGGTAAGGACGGTCAAGTCCTTGTGCAGACCGATGCACGGCGCCACGCATTCAACCGATTCGAACGGCCGCCAACCGCCGGTGCGACGGTCGAGCTCACGATCGACGAGTACCTGCAACACGTGGCCGAACGCGAATTGCATGCCGGCGTCATCGCCAACAAGGCGCTCGGTGGGACCGCCATCATCATGGATCCGCACACCGGTGAGATCCTGGCGCTGGCCAACGAGCCGACGTTCGATCCGAATCAGTACCGCGATGCGACCGACGCCTCCCGTCGCAACCGCGCGGTGCAGGACCTGTACGAACCAGGTTCGACCTTCAAGGTCGTGACGGCGTCGGCCGCCATTCAGGAAAATCTCATGCCCGTGGACACGATGATCGATGTCCGCGGTGGTCGCATCAATCTGGGTTCCCGCGTGGTGCGGGACACACACGACTACGGCATCCTCTCGTTCACCGATGTCATCGTCAAGTCGAGCAACGTCGGCGCGATTCGGATCGGGCTCAGGCTCGGTTCCGATCGCTTGAGCGACTACGTCCAGAAGTTCGGCTTCGGCCGGCCCGTCTCGCCTGATTTCCCGTCCGAGAGTCCCGGCATCGTCTGGGAGCGGTCGAAATGGACCGAGAGCGCCCTGGCCTCGGTGTCGATGGGTTACCAGGTCGGCGTGACGCCGCTGCAGATGGCCACCGCCGTCAGCGCGGTTGCTAACGGTGGCAGTTACATCGAGCCGCGCGTGGTGCGTGCGGTGTACAAGGACGGACGCAGACTGGCTGTTCGTCCAAAGGTCGTGCGGCAGACTGTCGATGCCGAAACGGCCGCCGCCGTGACGTCCATCATGGAACAGGTCGTCGATCGCGGCACGGGGACGCCAGCGAAGATTCCCGGCTACACCATTGCCGCGAAGACCGGTACCGCGAACAAGCTCCTCAACGGGCGGTACGGAAGCGACACCTTCGCGTCGTTTGTCGGGTTTCTTCCGTCCAGCGCGCCGGCTGTCACCATTCTTGTCGTGATCGACTCGCCTCGCGGGAACTACGGCCACTTCGGTGGCCCGGTGTCTGCGCCGATCTTCAAGCGCATCGCCGAGGACGTGTTGCGGTACATGGGCGTTGCGCCGTCGATCAATCCCGAAGCGCCGATTCTGATGGCGAAGGCCGAACCCGAGTCGCTGTTGCCGACCGGCCTGAGTCCCGCCAACATGGGACCGACCATCGAAGAGCAGGCGCCAGGGACGGTACCCGATGTGCGTGGCCTCAGCGCGCGCGAGGCGACGCAGCGGCTCGCACGATTCGGGCTGAGTGCTCGGATACAAGGTGACGGCTTCGTCGCGTCGCAGAGTCCGCTGCCGGGCACGCCTGTCGATGAGGGTGCGGTGTGCCACCTGGTGCTGACGCGCATGGTCGCGCGACACGGTTCTGACGCGAGACCCACCGAATGACTTGGGGCGAACTCCACGCCGCGCTACGCGATCGCGGGCTGCTGGCGCCTGGGTCCGGTTCGGACGCCGGGAGCGACGCGTTCGCGCGGACGCCTGTCACAGGCGCGGCGTACGACTCACGCCATGTTCAGCCTGGCGACGTGTTCGTGGCGCTGCGTGGCCAGCGTGCTGACGGGTCGACGTTCGTTCCCGAAGCGATTCGCCGGGGCGCAGTGGCGGTGATCGCACAGGAAGAAGGGCCGTCAACGCCTGGAGTTGCCTGGGCGCAGGTGACCAACGGCCGACTCGCGCTTGCCGTGATTGCCGTGGCGCTGCACCACGATCCGAGTCAGCGCATGTTGGTGGTGGGCATCACGGGCACCAACGGCAAGACGACCACTGCGCATCTGATGGCGTCGATTTTCGAAGCGGCTGGAGTCAGGTGCGGGTTGCTCGGAACGGTCGCCTATCGCATCGGCAATCAGACGCGCCCGGCGACACGCACGACACCCGAGGCCCCAGACGTGCAGGCGCTGCTCGCGGAGATGGTGGCAAAGGGCTGCGGTGCGTGCGCCATGGAAGTCTCGTCGCACGCGCTGGCGCTCGGCCGCGTCGAGGGCATGCACTTCGGCGCCGCCGTCTTCACGAACCTGACCCGGGATCACCTGGATTTCCACTCGGACATGGAGGACTACTTCCAGGCAAAGCGACATCTGTTCGAGCTGCTTCCGCGCGATCGCCCGGCGATCATCAATGCCGACGATCCCCGCGCGACCACGCTCATCGACACCGTTGGACGTCCCATCACCTACGGCATCTCCCGTCCAGCCGACGTGAGTCCGACCCCGTTGTCGTACTCGTTGAAGGGTCTGACGTTCCAGGCAAAGACGCCTCGCGGCACCCTCGACCTGCAGTCGGCGTTGGTCGGTCGTCCGAACGTCTACAACATCCTCGCGGCTGTGGCGACGGCGGTGGCACTCGACATTCCCGGTGACGCCATCGAAACAGGAATCGCGGCGCTCGACCGCGTGCCCGGGCGCTTTCAGCTCGTGTCCAGCCCGGGCGACGACGTCAATGTTGTTGTCGACTACGCGCATACAGACGACGCGTTGAAGAACCTGCTGGAGACGGCCAGGCCGCTGGCCGCCCGTCGGATCATCACGGTGTTTGGATGCGGCGGCGACCGCGACCGCACGAAACGGCCGCTGATGGGCGCGGTTGCGGGCCGTCTGAGCGACATCATCCTCATCACCTCCGACAACCCGCGAAGCGAGGACCCCGCCCGGATCATCGAGGAAATTCAACGAGGTATCACGCCCGACACCCGACGCAATACCGAGCAGAGCACCATCGCCGTTGTTGATCGTCGTCAGGCCATCGAGCGCGCGATCGACATGGCTGGGAGCGGAGACCTGGTGTTGGTTGCCGGAAAGGGACACGAGAAATATCAGAGCATCGGCGACCAGACGCTGCCCTTCGACGATGTCGAAGTGGCCCGGACAGCTCTGTCGCGCCGGCGCAGCCGGCAAGGCGTGCGGTAGAGAGATGCTCTACTTCCTGCTCTACCCGCTGCACACCACGTTTGGTGTCCTGAACGTCACCAGGTACATCACGTTTCGGACGGCGGCGGCGAGCTTGTCAGCGCTGGCCATCAGTCTCCTCCTCGGACCCTGGATGGTCAGGCGTCTGCGCGAATTCCAGATCGGGCAAGTGATCCGTCAAGAGGGACCGCAGAGTCATCGTGCGAAAGCCGGCACGCCAACGATGGGCGGTCTGTTGATTCTCACCGCGGCGCTCGTGCCCACCTTGCTCTGGGCCGACCTGACGAACATCTACGTCTGGATCGCCGTGTTGACGACGACAGCGTTCGGGTGCATCGGCTTCGCAGACGACTACTTGAAGATCGTTCGGAAGGACCACCATGGCCTGCGCCCACGCTACAAGATGGGTTGGCAGATTCTCGTGGCACTCGCCGTCGGCGGCGTGCTGATGATGTTGCAGGAGCAGGGCTCCTACAACACGCGCCTGATCTTCCCGTTCTTCAAGCGGCTCATCCCCGACCTGGGCTGGTGGTACCTGCCGTTCGTCGTGCTCTCCCTCGTGTCCTGGTCGAATGCCGTCAACCTGACCGACGGCCTGGACGGACTGGCGATCAGCACGTTCGCGATCGCGGCCGCAACGTTCACGGCGCTCGCGTACGTGACCGGGCATCGTGTCCTTGCCGACTACCTGCTGCTGGTCCGGTTTCCGCAGTCGGCAGAACTCACGGTTTTCTGCGGCGCGCTGGTCGGCGCCGCTCTCGGGTTCCTTTGGTACAACGCGTATCCGGCCGAGATCTTCATGGGCGACGTCGGTTCGCTGGCGCTTGGCGGCGCAATCGGCACCGTTGCGACGCTGATCAAGCAGGAACTGCTGCTCGTCGTGGTCGGCGGCGTCTTCGTCATCGAGGCACTGTCGGTCGTCATCCAAGTGGCATCGTTCAAGTTGACGGGCAAGCGGGTCTTCCGGATGGCGCCGATTCATCATCACTTCGAACTCATTGGCTGGAGTGAACCCAAAGTGATCGCGCGCTTCGTCATCGTCGGGATCATCTTCGCGCTCTTCAGCCTGACGACCTTGAAGCTTCGGTGACGGCGGAACGGGTGAGCGGTGATGACGGCGGCGGGTTCTCGGTGAGTGGCCAACGGGTCACGGTGGTTGGTGCGGCGCGTAGCGGCGTCGCTGCCGCCGAATTGTTGGCGCGGCGCGGGGCACGGGTGACGTTGTCGGACGCGGGGACCGCGATCGCTGACGCCGACCTCGAACGGCTGGCGAGCGCGGATGTCGCGCTCGAACTCGGCGGACACACGGTGCCGACGTTCAGTGGCGCGCAATTGATTGTGCTGAGCCCGGGCGTTCCACCCGAACTGCCCGCGGTAGCGGGAGCGAGATCGGCGGGCATTCCGGTGATCGGCGAAGTGGAACTCGCGTTCAGATGGCTGCGAGGCCGGGTGATCGCGATTACAGGCACGAAGGGAAAATCGACGACGACGACGCTGACGGGTCGAATGCTGGAGCAGGCGGGATTCACGGTAGCGGTGGGCGGCAACATTGGCCAGCCAATCAGCGCACAGGTGGACGCCTCCACGCCCCAGACGCTGCATGTGGTCGAAGTGAGCAGTTTTCAGCTGGAGCAGATCGAACGATTTCGACCGTGGATTGCCGTGATGTTGAACTTCTCGCCGGACCATCTGGATCGCCACCACACGCTCGAGGCGTACGCCCGAGCGAAGAGCCGGGTGTTCGAGAACCAGCGGGCCGACGACATCGCGGTCATCAACGCGGACGATGCGCCCGCGATGAACCTGGGGCGGTCGGCGCGATCGCAAACGCGCCTGTTCTCGCGCAGCGGCACGATCGAGAACGGCACGGTCATTGAAGACGATTGGATCGTTGCGCGGCAGAACCGGGTTCTCGATCGTCTGGTTCCGTTGAGCAGCATTCAGTTGCTGGGCGGTCACCTGGTGGACGACGTGATGGCGGCCGCAACCGTTGCGCGGATCGTGGGAGCCGACAGTGCCGCCATGACGGCGGCGGTACGGGGATTCAGCGGACTCGAGCACGCAATGGAACTGGTGACCGAAATCGAAGGCGTTCGGTTCGTGAACGACTCGAAGGCCACGAACGTCGAGGCTGCGGTCCGTTCGATCGAGAGCTTTCAGAGCGGTGTGGTCGCGATCGTTGGCGGGCGATTCAAGGGCGGCGACCTGCGACTGTTGCGCGGACCGATTGGTGGACGCGCGAAAGCAGTGGTCGCGATTGGCGAGGCGAAGGGTCAGGTCCGGGAAGCCTTGGAAGACGTGATTGGCGTGCACGACGCAGAGTCGCTGGACGATGCCGTTGCCAGGGCCTTCGAGCTCGCCAGACCGTCTGGGGTGGTCGTGCTGGCGCCGGCGTGCGCGAGCTTTGACATGTTTCGCGATTACGCGGAGCGCGGTCGGCGCTTCAAGGAGTCGGTGCAGCGGCTGAAGGAGAGCCGCAGCAATAGAAGCGCCGCGCGAGTCGGAACACGTGCGATCGAGACGCACGAACAGGAGCACGACGAGGGCGGATAGCGCCCTCACGTATGCGATGAGCTGTGAGCTGTCGTCAGTCGGCCTTCGCGATGAAGGACTGGCCGCTGGGAACGCGGGCTGCCCCGGCCTGCGAGGCTGGTGCCTTCTTCCAAGGCCGACTGGTGACTGCTGACCGCTCATCGTTTCTCGGGTCGAGGGCAAATCGGCTGTAGCACATGGGAAGAAAGCTCAAATCAGACCCAGTCCTCTTCGGCGTCACCGTGGGACTGGTGTGTCTCAGCATCGTCATGGTGTGGAGCGCGTCCGCCGTCGTTGCGATGGAGCGCTATCAACAACCGTACTTGTTCCTGACCAAGCAGCTCTTGTGGGCGACTCTCGGTCTCGCCGTGCTGTGGACGGCCATGGGCATCGATTACCACCGCTACCGCGAACCGCGGTTCATCTGGGCGTGCGTCGCCGTCGTCGCCGTGTCCTTGTTTGCGGTGCTCTTCAGTCCACCGGTCAACAACGCGAGACGCTGGTTCAGTATTGGAGGACTTGGCATTCAGCCATCGGAGCTGGCGAAGCTCGCGGCAATCTTCTTCATGGCGTGGATGCTCGAGCGTCGAGCACACCGCATCAACGAAGTCGGCTACGCGTTGCTGCCCATCGCGCTGGTGGTCGGCCTGCTGGTCGGATTGATTCTGCTCGAACCGGACTTCGGCACCTCGATGTCGCTGGCCTTCATCGCCGCGGTCATGGTCTTTGCCGCCGGTCTCAGCTACCTGTACGTGGCAGCGGCAGGAGCCATGCTGGTGCCGCTCGCGGGCTTCATCATGCTCGGCGCCGAATATCGGCGGCGCCGATTCCTCGCGTTCCTGGATCCATGGGACGACCCACAGGGTGCGGGGTTTCAGCTGATTCAATCGCTCATTGCCGTTGGCACCGGCGGCGTGACGGGCAAAGGCCTGATGCAGGGAGTCCAGAAGCTCTTCTTCTTGCCAGAGCCGCACTCGGACTTCATTTACGCGGTGATCTCGGAAGAACTCGGCCTCATCGGTGCGAGTGTGGTCCTCATTTGCTTCTGCGTGATCACCTGGCGTGGCCTGACAGTCGCGTCGAGAGCGCCCGACATGTTCGGCGCGTTCGTGGCACTTGGACTGACGACCATGGTGTCTGTGCAGGCGCTCGTGAACATCAGTGTCGTACTCGGGATGATGCCGACCAAAGGGATCCCGCTGCCATTTGTCAGCGCCGGCGGTTCCTCGCTCCTCATCAACCTGCTCGGCATGGGCGTGCTGCTGAACATCTCGCGCCACACGGCGTCGGAAGCATGAGACGCGATGGAACCAGAGCTCCGAGTCGTGATTGCCGGGGGAGGCACGGGCGGACATCTCTATCCGGGCATTGCGGTCGCGCGCGAATTGCTCGCGAGGCGGGGCGGGGCGATCGTGACCTTTGCGGGCACGGCCAGGGGAATCGAGGCGCGAGTCGTGCCACGCGAAGGCTTCCAGCTGGACACGATTCGGAGCGGAGGCTTGAAAGGCAAGTCGATCCTGAACCGTGCGAGGGGTGCGTTCCTGATACCACTGAGTCTGCTCGACGCATGGGCGATCGTGTCGCGGCGGCGTCCGCACGTGGTGCTGGGCGTTGGCGGATACAGCTCCGGTCCCGTCGTTCTCATGGCTGCAGCGCGGCGGATCCCGACGTTGTTGCTCGAGCAGAATGCGGTGCCCGGACTGACCAATCGACTGCTGTCTCGCGTCGTACGCGCGGCGGCTGTGTCGTACGAGTCGACCCGGTCGTTCTTTGGCAGCAACGCCTTCGTGAGCGGGAATCCCGTGCGTGCGGAGTTCCTCGACGCGGGCACGAGGCGTCATGACGACCAGGACGCTGATGCGCGTGGAGTCAACGTGTTGATCTTCGGGGGGTCCCAAGGCGCTCACGCGATCAACCAGGCCATGGTGAACGCCGCTTCGGCGTTGGCCAACGCAGACGTACCGCTTCGCATCACGCACCAGACCGGGGAGCGCGACCTCGACATGGTGAAGGCTGGCTACGCAGCCGCGGGATTGTCGGCCGAGGTCGAGCCGTTCCTGTACGACATGGGCGCTCGACTCAAGGCCGCCGACCTGGTGGTCTGCCGGGCGGGCGCCACGACGCTGGCAGAACTGGCGGCGGCCGGCAAGCCGTCGGTGTTGATTCCGTTGCCGACGGCGACCGACGACCATCAGCGAAAGAACGCCGAGGAGTTCGCGTCAGCCGGGGCAGCAGAGATGCTGCTGCAGGCGACGGCGTCAGGACCTGCTCTCGCGATGCGTATTACGGCGCTCGCGAAGGACGCCGGCGCTCGAAGGCGCATGGGTGGCGCGGCTCGAGCGATGGCACGCCCAGACGCCGCCAAGGTGATCGCGGATCGCGCGTTGGAGCTCGCGGGCGTATGACGCGCGATGGAAGCGTGAGACGACAAGCGGTGGAGGGGCCGTGCTAGGCCGGACGCGCCGCATTCATTTCGTCGGCGTTGGTGGAAGCGGCATGAGCGGGATCGCGGAGCTGCTGGCGAACCTCGAGTACAACGTCACCGGCTCGGACGAGACCCAGTCGGCGACGACCGACCGCCTCGCAAGACTTGGAGTGACGGTGAACATCGGGCACGCCGCCCAGCATGTCGACCTTGCCGACGTCGTCGTCACCTCGTCTGCGGTGCGACCAGCGAATCCCGAAGTGCTGGAGGCACACCGTCGCGGCATACCGGTCATTCCACGTGCGGAGATGCTCGCCGAGTTGATGCGGCTCAGGCAGGCGATTGCAGTGGCTGGTGCGCACGGCAAGACCACCACGACGTCCATGATCGCCCTGGCGCTCGAGCGGGCGGGTCTGGATCCGACAGCGGTTATTGGTGGGCGCCTGAGCGCCTTCGGCAGCAATGCGCGGCTCGGGCGCGGCGAGCTGATGGTCGTTGAGGCCGACGAGAGCGATCGTTCGTTTCTGAAGCTGTTTCCGACGGTGGCTGTCATTACCAACATCGACTACGAGCACTTGGAGAACTACGGCGGTTTCGACGATCTTCGCCAGGCGTTCGTCGACTTCGCCAACCGTGTGCCTTTCTACGGAGCGGTGGTGTGCTGCGCTGATGACGAGCACGTGTCTCGTGCGATTGGACAGATGACGCGTCGCGTGACCACGTACGGCATGTCCGAATCGGCCGATATCACGGCTCGCGACGTGACGCTCGGACCGATGTCGGTCACGGCCACCGTGATGCAGCGGCAACGCCTGCCTGACGCCGCGCCGACAGTGACCACGCTGGGCCGGCTCGAGCTTCAAGTGCCGGGACATCACAATCTTCTCAACGCGCTCGCGGTTGTTGCCGTGGGGGTCGAGATCGGCGTGCCCTTCGAACGTCTGGCTCCTGGTCTGCACGAGTTCAAAGGCGCCGAGCGCCGATTCGAGATTCGCGGAGAGTCGCACGGTGTGCTGGTTGTCGACGACTACGGCCACCATCCCACAGAGATCGTCGCGGTGCTCGCTGCGGCGCGCGCAATGCAGCGCCGAATCATCGTCGCGTTCCAGCCGCACCGGTTCTCGCGTACGAAGGCGTTGCTCGACGCGTTCGGGCCGGCGCTGGCAGGCGCCGACTACGTGGTGCTCACCGATATCTACGCCGCCGGAGAAGATGCCATTCCCGGTATCACGCTCGACGCGCTCGCGCAGCGTGTGCGTCAGCAGATTGCAATCCCGGTCGAAGCCATTCCGTCGCTGGCGGGGGTTGCCCCGGCGCTGGCCCGGATCGCGCGGGCCGGAGACCTGGTGATCACGCTGGGTGCGGGGTCGATCGCCACGGTCGCGGAACCGCTGTTGTCTCTGTTGGCGCAGAGGAACGGCGTCGCCGACGGAGTGGAGGCATGAGCCCCGTCGCGGTATCGGCCGATCGGCGGTTTCACCGGGCGCACGTCAAGCCGGCACGCCGCCGTGGCGTGTGGCGCGGCGTCATCATCGCCGCGGTGAAGTACGGCGTCGCCCTGTTGCTGGTGCTCACTGCACTGATGAAGACCGGAACGTTTCTCTCGACCTCACCGCGGTTCAAGGTCGACCAGATCAGCACGTCCGGCAACCAGCGCGTGTCATCGGACACCGTCCGCGCCATGCTGAGCGGCCTTCGCGGCGAGAACATCCTGTTCGCCGACCTCGAGCGGTGGCGAACGACACTCCTCGCGTCGCCGTGGGTGCGTGACGCCTCGTTTCGCCGCTCGCTGCCGTCCACGGTTGAAGTCCTGGTCCACGAGCGAACGCCTATCGCGATCGGTCGCGTCGGCGGTCGCCTCTTTCTGGTCGACGAGCGAGGCGCGTCCATCGACGAGTACGGACCTCAATACGTCGGTCTCGACCTGCCCATCGTCGACGGTCTCGCGTCTGGTCAAGGCGACACGATGGATGAGGAGCGGGCAGCCATGGCGGCACGCCTGATCGTGGCCATTCGGCAGAAGCCGGCCATCGCCGACAAGCTGTCCCAGGTGGACGTGACGGATCTCCACAATGCGACGGTGTTGCTGAACAACGATGCGGCGCAGTTGCGAGTCGGAGATACCCGGTTCCTCGAGCGTCTCGAGTCGTACCTCTCGCTCTCGGCCACGCTGCATCAGCGCGTGCCGAATATCGACTACGTGGATTTGCGCTTCGATGGTCGCGTGTACGTGAAGCCGGCGGGCAAGGCCGAGAAGGCGGCGGCGTCGTCCGGCGCCGTCCCGAAGATCAGTCGCGTCGCTGACGCGCAGCGACGCTAGGAGTCTTGACCGGCCAAGGTGTTGCAAATGGGTTGAGTTTTGATCCGGCAAGACGACCGCCCGGCGGAGCCGGGCAAACGGAGCAGAGCGGACTAGCGAGGGTCCCTCTGGGACATGCTCGTTGGTCTGAAGTCAGGCCTCGCTAGTCACGAACGACCGGAGGCAGAGTGGCGCGCAGAGAACGATATCTGGTTGGCCTCGACGTAGGCACATCGAAAGTCACCGCGGTCGTGGGCGAATTGCTCGACGACGGCGTGGACGTCGTCGGGCTCGGCGTGGCCGAGTCGCGAGGCATCCGGCGCGGGGTTGTCGTCAACCTCGAGGCCGCCGTCGAGTCGATCAAGAAGGCCATCGACGAAGCCGAACTGATGGCCGGCGTGGAAATCGACTCGGTGCATCTGGCCCTGTCCGGGCCACACATCAAAGGCTTCAACAGCCGAGGGGTGATTGCGGTCGCCGGAAAGAACCGCGAGATTACCCGAGAGGACGTGCGTCGTGCCATCGACGCCGCCAAGGCCGTGTCGCTGCCCACCGGACGGGAGATCCTGCATGTGCTGCCGCAGGACTTCGTCGTGGACGAGCAGGACGGGATAGGTGCGCCAGTTGGCATGACCGGCGCACGCCTCGAAGTGAACGTGCACATCGTCACGGGAAGCCAGAGCTCGACGCAGAACATCGTGGCGTGCGTGAACCGCGCGGGCGTCAACGTGGCAGAGACGGTCGTCGAGCAGCTCGCGGCAAGCGAGTCGGTGCTGACGACCGACGAGAAGGAACTGGGCGTCGCGCTGGTGGATATCGGCGGGGGCACCACGGACATCGCTATTTACGAGCGCGGCAGCCTGTGGCACACCGCAGTCATCGGTGTGGGCGGCGACCACTTCACCAACGACATCGCCGTCGGCCTGCGGACACCGGTGCCCGACGCGGAAAAGATCAAGCGCAAGTGCGGTTGTGCGCTCTCGGGCATGGTGGACGAAGACGACACGATGGAGGTCGCCAGCGTCGGCGGTCGCAAGCCGCGTGTGATGGCGCGCCGCATCCTGTCGGAGATTCTGCAGCCTCGCGCGGAGGAGATCTTCCACCTGGTGTGGGACGAGATCCGTCGCGCGGGCTACGAGAAGAGCCTGAATTCTGGAATCGTGCTCACCGGCGGCGGCTCGATTCTCGACGGAATGCCGGAAATCGCCGAACAGATCTTCGACCTGCCGATTCGGCGCGGGTGTCCGACGGGAGTAGGTGGGCTGGCCGATCATGTCAACAGCCCCACCTTTGCCACCGGCGTCGGTCTCGTGCTCTACGGTGTTCGCAATTCGAATGGGGACAGCGGGCGCGCGCCGGTCGGCGCCGGCGCGTTGGTTCGCGTAGCGGGCCGTCTTCGCGGCTTGTTCAAGGAATTCTTCTAATCACGAGGGAGTGACGCATGGCCGAGTTCCACAACATGCAGGGTGATGCCGGAGACGGTTCGCTCGAGGAGCATCTGCGGTTGCGACTCGACGAGGAAGCCTACAGCGGCGCACGCATCAAGGTCATCGGTGTGGGCGGTGGCGGCAGTAATGCGGTGAACCGCATGGTGCGCTCCGGACTCGACGGTGTCGAGTTCATCGTGGCCAACACAGACCTGCAGGCGCTGAGGGCCAACGCTGCGCCAGTCAAGCTGCAGATAGGCTCGAAGCTGACCAAAGGGCTCGGGGCCGGCGCCGACCCGAACGTCGGGCGGTCGGCCGCGCTCGAAGACACCGAGAAGATTCTGCAGGCGCTCGACGGCGCGGACATGATCTTCGTGACGACGGGCCTTGGCGGCGGAACTGGGACGGGTGCGGCGCCGGTCATCGCGAGTCTCGCGAGCGAACTGGGCGCACTCACCGTCGGCGTCGTGACCAAGCCGTTCAAGTTCGAGGGGAAGAAGCGGCAACTGCAGGCCGAGCGCGGCCTCGAGGCTCTCCGCGACTGCGTGGACACGATCATCACGATCCCGAACGAACGTCTGCTGACGATCATCGATCGCTCAACCTCACTGAACGACGCGTTCGTCACCGCCGACGACGTGCTGCGGCAGGCCATTCAGGGAATCTCGGACTTGATCCTCGTGCCCGGCCTGATCAACCTCGATTTCGCCGACGTGAAGACCATCATGTCCGGCATGGGGATGGCCATGATGGGCACCGGCATCGCCGAGGGCGAAGACAGGGCGATCGCCGCGGCGAAGCGGGCGATTTCGAGTCCGCTGCTGGAAGGCGCGTCGGTGAACGGGGCGCGCGGTGTGATTATCAACGTCACCGGTGGTCCAGACCTGTCGCTGCTCGAAGTCAGTGAAGCGTCGACAATCGTGCAGGAGGCGGCGGATGAAGACGCGAACATCATCTTTGGAGCCGTCGTGGACCCCACCCTGACCGGCAAGGTGAAGATCACGGTGATTGCGACCGGCTTCGGACCCGGCGGGCACGTCCGGTCGCTCATGTCGGGCGCACAGACACCCATCGACCTGTCGCAGTATGCCGACGTTCCTCGTCGCGCCGAGGCGGTCTCGGCGGCTTCAGCCGATCAAGTGGTTCATGCGAAGGTGGCCGTCGGCGGTCGCCGCGGCATCGTCGAACTGCCCACGCTCGGCGTCGCGAACGGGGCCGGACTCAACGACAGGGCGAAAATCGACTCGGACTTCGAGGCGAGCTCCGTTTTCGACGTGCCGGCGTTTCTCCGGCGGCAGGAGGGTTGAGGCGTCGATGCGTGCCGGCCGGCGCCTGTCTCGGTGGTACAGTAGGTAAATCCACGGAGTCCGCGCACGTCTGCGGCTGAGCGTCAGGGTGCGAGTGATGTCGTGGCACTGGGGTTGGGCGCAACACATCCCATCGGCCGACTCCCGTGCAGCCTCGACCGGCACCCATGAAATCCTGGCAGCAACGCGAACGCGCACTGGACACCCTCTCACGAGAAACCGGCTACATCCGTAAGCCGCACGGTGGACGGTTGCGCGTGGCCCTGGCCTTTCCCAACACCTATTGGGTTGGGATGTCGAATCTCGGATTCCAGACGGTTTACCGTCTCTTCAACAGCCAGCCCGATATCGTCTGCGAACGGGTCTTCCTGCCCCCGAAGCAGGAACTGGCCGAGCAGCTTGCGGCGGGCGCCCCTTTGATCACGCTCGAATCGCAGACTCCAGTGCAGGACTTCGACGTGTTCGCCTTCTCGGTGTCGTTCGAGTGGGACTA
>JBEBGB010000251.1:0-7005 GCA_040081675.1 Vicinamibacterales bacterium | reverse complement strand
ACCGCGGCGCCACCCGGACCTGAACCCTTGAATGCCTCGACACGGCTCGGCGGGGTCGCGTCGCCCGATGGGGCCGACGGCGTCGTGTAGGTGTAGGTGAGGCGTTGCACGTCTGCACAGCCGTACGACCTCAGCTGCGTCTCGATCCAGTCGACAGCGTCGCGATTGCGGCGTGTCCCCTGTCGACGATCACCGAAGCGGCTCAACGCCTCGATGGTGGACGTGTAGCGCTGTAGATCCAATCGGCTGACGATCGTTCGGATATCATCCGGTGCCGCACGCTGCTGTCCCGCCAGCGGTGCGACGAGCGCGAGAGACCCGAGCACGAGCGAGATGACGACCGGCGTCTGATGATGCGCAAGCATGGCCAGGATCCTAGACCACTCGCTTGCCCCCGAGCACGGTCGCGCTCGGAAACAGCTTCTGGCGTCCAGTGCGGGTGTTCGTGAAGTTGTCCACGAACTCGAACGTGCCCTCGCGCAGTTCGAGCACCGCGATGTCGGCCGGCGCGCCGACGTTCAACGTCCCACGATCGCGAAACACGTCGAACACACGCGATGGGTTCAGCGTGGCCCGTGCGATGACCTGGTCGAGCGGCATCCCGAAATCCAGGAACTTCGACATCACGTTGGGGAAGTTGAACACCTGCGCGGTGCGCCCCTCGGGCGTCCAGTCGGTCGAGAACGTGTCGGGCCAGAACCCCGTCTGCATCACCCGGTCGACGATGTCCCATCGAAGGTGGCCGGTCCGGCCGTTGCCGACGTCGAACCACACACCGCGGCGCCGCGCAGCCAACACCTCGGGGAGTATCCGTCCCCGTTCGTCGACGATGCTGTTCGGAGGTGGCGCAAACATGTGCGTGACGACGTCTCCGGGCCGCAGCAGATCCATCAGCCTTGGCAGCGGCGTCATTGTCTGTCCCATGTGGATCATCACAGACAAACCAGGTGCCGCGTTGGCGATGTCCCTCGCACGACGTAACACTTCGTAGTCGTTGGTGCCGGCCACGTCGCGCGACAACCGCGCCTTGACGCCGACGATCGTGTCGCGGTGCCTGGCGATGGCCTCGCGTGCCGCGTTCACGTCGGCGTGGGCGACATCCATCGTGTCACCCGCAGGAAGGATGCCGGCGCGTCCGATGTTCACCAGCACGCGTGCCACCTGCGGTGCCGACTTCGCGATGGTCACCGGATCAGCGATTGCGTCCGCCCCCTGCGAACCGGCATCGATGAACCCAGTGACGCCGTCCGCGAGGCACAGCGCAGGCCCCTCCTTGATGCGTCCGGCATGGGTATGAATGTCGATGAGGCCGGGCACGACGAGCTTGCCTCGCGCATCGATCGTCTCGGTAGCATCGGCGGCGAGACTGGCTTCGACGGCGACGATTCGGCCGTTCATGATGCCGATGTCGCGAACCGCATCGAGACGCACCGACGGGTCGATGACGCGGCCGCCCTTGATGACGACGTCGTAGCGCGTCTGCGCAAAAATCTCGCGCCGTGGCGGCCACGCCAGCCATACGGCACCGGCAGCGACGGCTCCCACGAACTGCCGGCGATTCATGGTCATCGGCAGATACTACAGCCGACTCCGGTTCACTTCACTGGCCGGAGTCCGAACCACTCCGCCGCCTCTTCAACGGCGGGGTGGGCGAGAGTCAGAACCTCGACCTGCGCCTGGCGCAGCAGCGGCACGGCGCGATCGAAGAGCGTGGTGTTCACCCACTGCGCCTCCCACACCGACCACCACCTGAGGCCGGCCACTCGCCGGTGCCGTCGAAACACAGTCAGGGCTTGGGGCTGCGTGACGGAGCGTTCGCGCGTTGCGACACGCGAGGGACGAAGTTGCTCCCTGACGAGCACTTCTGGATCGTCCAGATCGACGAACGGCGTCCGTTCCGGGATCTCGAAGCGTGCGAGCGCGAGCGGAAGACCGCGCCGCAACAACATCGACGGCAGCAGACGCTGTCCGCGGAATGCGGCGAATTGCTCGACGACGCAGGAGAGTGGACGGTCGGCGAGGTAGAGGCACCCGTAGGTATCCGGGTTGTCGTGGCGCCCCTCTCCTTGAAAGGGAGTTGGGCACCAGAGGGGCGTATCAGGTTCGCCGTCGCGGGCGTCCTGTTTCCAGGCAAAGCAACGGTAGAGGGTCACGCAAACGCGTCGGCGCGCTCTGCGCGGATGGCGCGCATCAGTTCTTCAGCACGGCCGGCCCTGATGAGGTCAATCGGGCGGCGGTCACCTAATCGTGGATTGACGCCGAACAGCCACGAGAGCGCCGCGTCAGCCGCGTAGATGCGAAGGAGATTCGACCACACCATCTCGAGAAGATCGACCTTCTCCGCGTTGACCGGATCGATGCCTGCGCCGCGCAGCCAACGGGTGACCTGCGACCGGCTGACGCCAAGCATGTCGGCGACTCTCGCCGCCGATCGGAAGTCGTTGCGCAGGACGGTGACTTTGTCTGCGGTCGCCAGTGGCATGACGTAACACAAGTTAGCGCAACACAATATGTTGCGCAACACATATCGTTGCGGCTGGGCGCCCCAGTTTCGACCAAGGCGAGAGCTGTTCGCGGATCCTTGGCGCCTCCGTGCCTCGTGGCGAGTCGAAGCTCAGACCTGTTCCGCGCGTTCGGCAAAGGTGATGAGATACCCGTCAGGATCTGCGATCGCAAATTCCTTCATGCCGTACCACTGCGTCACGAGTGGAGTGACGATGCTCACCTTGCCCTGGAGTTGCGCGTAGAACTCGTCGAGCCCTTTCACCTCGATGAACATCGTGCCGCTGATGCCGATCGGGCGACCGGACAGAGCGGGATATTCCTTCACCGCATGAGCGGCATCATTGAAAAAGATCTCGACGCCACCTGCGGTGACCGAGGCGAAGACGAACGGGGCTTCTTCCGGCACCGTCATCGCACGAGTGAACCCGAGCACCTCGGTGTAGTACGAGACACTCCGCGCAACGTCAACGACAAGCAGATTGGGCGTGAGTTTCTGGATGTGCGACATCTAGTGCGCCGTGCTCGCGAGGTGTTCGCGCAAGAGGTCCTGGCCGAAGTCACCGGCGAAATCGCGCCACACCGAGTGGATGTGATTGCCGTCGTTCTGGGTGTTGTCGTACTCGATGAGGAAGGTCGGTCCTTGAATGCGGTAATAGTGTTTCTGGCCCGGCTCGGCCGGCCCGGCCCACGCAAAACCAATCTTCTCGACACCGGCTCTCTTCAGTTTCTCCAACCGCTCCGCCGCCAGATCGTCTGCCATTTGCGAGGCGTAGACGTCGATCACCTTCATCAGCAGGTCGCGCTGGTTGGGCGCCAGATCGGCAGCGAGAATGCCGGCGGGGTCGAGCGGCTTGATAGGCAACTGATTCATGGTGACGATGTCGCCCGGCGCGACACCGTTGACGACAGCCTTCGTGCGGCGCGGAGCATCGAGGGCCACAAGCAACGCACGCGCGCTGTCTTCCTGAGCCGAGAGAATCCTGAGTCCGGTCTTCGGCCCTGAACGAACACCAGCAGGATTGACGCCGAAGAACATCGGGGTGCTGGACACGAACGCCCCGTTGACAACCGAGAAGTGAAGCGAGATGTGATGACCCTCGACGCGCCAGCCCCACGCGCCCTTGGCCGAGGGCGTGCCGAACACCGAGAAGAAGTACCGCTCGGGGTCGCGCACCATCGATTCCCCACGGCCGCCATTCGCCGCCCGGGTCGCAGCTTCCACGTCCCGAAGGGTGTTCTCGAGATCCATGATCTGGGTGGCCGTCATGTACCCACGCTGGCTCACGCCCGCCCTCAGCAGGGCCAGAGCGAGCTTGCGCTGCGGCTCGGTCATCGCCTTGAGGGTCAGGCCGTTTCGCGGAAACATGTCCGTCGGAATGAAATGCCACTTCGTTCGTTCGACAGAATCAAATGCGAAGGAGGCCGTCTGGCGCTGTTCGGCACTGAGCGAGCCGAGGAACAGGTTCGCGGCACTGGCCATCGACGAAGCCGAACGCTCGGACGCCAGCGTCCCAACAGCGAGAGCCGCCACAAGGGCGAGGAAAACACTGACACGTGCTGAACAGAGCCTGGCCACAAGACCTCCTTTTGGATCGCGTCCGATCGGCCGATTCCAATTCGAACCTGACACGTCGCTACCGAGTCGGCAGCGCTCCAATGCGCAGCATGTTCTCCAGTGCATGGTTGCCTTCGTGGCACGCATATTCGAAGAGCTGATACCCATCATCTCGGTTCAGCGGAAAGGCGACAGTCCACGGGCTGGTGAAGACGTTCGGATCGTCGATGGTGGCTCGGTACTGAATGGTATTGGCATCGACTCGCGTGAAACGCTCGACGATGTGGCAGGCCTCGCTTTGAGGGATGCCCCTGAGCCACCCGGCGGCAGCGTTGGTCGCGATCCAGCCTTTGCCATTGAAGTTCGTGGTGTCCACGACCAGCGTGTCTCCCTCCCAGTGGCCGCGCGAGTCCCCTTCCCACGACCGGATGTGTGGACTGAGATGCGGACGGCCATCGAGCGGAATGACACGGGCCTCGTGAATCATTTCGGAGTGAATCACGACGGAGTCCCGCGTTTGCACAATCTGATGCCCATTGTTGTAGGCACCCGGAAAGAGCGAATTGGGCACGCCACGCGTGATGCATCGCTCCCATGGCCCGTAGTGTTCGAGCGAGTCATTAGGAAGCGCCAGGTCCCGGTCTCTCTTTGCGGCCGCCTCTGGCTTGATCGGCACCCTGCCGTTCGGCGGGTCCACCACCATCGACGGCCGTCGCGCACTGACCGGGCCGTCTTGCACAAGCCAGTCCTGCGTGCTCACAGCCTGCCTCGCGGGCGGAGCTTCGGCGGCGGTCAGACGTTCGAACGGCGTCGGGTCGTAGTTGGTCCACACCCCTTGCAGATCAGGGTGTCCGGAAGGCGTACGGCCGACCGTCCATTTGCGGGTTGCAGCGGTTCCGCCTGCCTGCGACACAGCCAGAACCAGCGAGGTGCCGGCTAGCACGACCGCCGGAACGGCGACCAGTTGGACGAAGCGTCGACTAATCTGAGACATATCGGTCCCGTTTATACGCCTCCAGAGCGATACCCGGCCACCCATTTTCTGACTCCGCGTGCAAGAATGTCTGGATGCGAACTCTCCTGTTTGCCCTTTTCCTGAGTGCGACTATGGCCGCCCAATCTTCACAATCGATCCCTGCCCCACCCGACGTCAAAGCGGCGCCGGCCGATGCCGCCAAGACGGCATCCGGCCTGGTGAGCAAAGTGATCAAGCCAGGTACCGGGAAGAACCATCCCGCCGCCGCGGATACGGTGACGGTGCACTACACCGGCTGGACCACCGACGGAAAGATGTTCGACAGCTCGAAGACTGGTCCGAGCCGTCCCGTGTCATTTCCGCTCGACAGAGTCATCGCAGGGTGGACCGAAGGCGTGCAGCTGATGGTGCCCGGCGAGACGCGCCGTTTCTGGATTCCCGAGGCGCTGGCCTACCGCGGCGTGCGTGAGCCGAAGGGCATGCTGGTCTTCGACGTCGAACTGCTGTCGATCACTCCGACGCCGCAGCCGCCTCCGACGCCTAGCGATGTGAAAGCAGCCCCGGCCGACGCCAAGAAGACCGCGAGCGGACTCGCCTACAAAGTGATCACACCTGGAGCCGGCAAGAGGCACCCCAGCGCGATCAGTCAGGTCACCGTGCACTACACGGGCTGGACCACCGACGGAAAGATGTTCGACAGTTCGGTGACGCGCGGTGAACCGGCGACCTTCCCGCTGGACGGCGTCATCGCTGGATGGACAGAGGGTCTGCAGTTGATGGTCGAAGGCGAAAAGACTCGCTTCTGGATTCCGGAGCCGCTTGCCTACCAGGGTCGTCGCGCACCATTCGGCTTGCTGGTCTTCGACGTCGAGCTGCTCAAGCTTCAGTGACGCGCGTCATGCGCACGCGGCGCGCGGCCGCCTTCGTCCTGTCGACGCTGGTGGCGGCGTGCGGATCGCCGCCCGGTACCCATTCACTGGGTAACGCGGGCGCGGGCGACCCGCTGGTGAGGCAGATACTCTCGCGATACGTGGTCGAGTCGCTCCGACGCAACCCGACCACGAACACCTACCTCGGAGGGGCGGGTCTCGACCCGAGTCTGGTTGCTGTCGACGGAACGCTACGGAACTATTCACCAGCCGCGCTCGAGGAAGAGGACCGATGGCTCGCGGTGACCGCCCGCGAGCTCGGTTCCATCAGCACTGACGGCCTCACTGACCGTGTGCTCATCGACCGCGATGTCGCGATCGCGCAGATCAGATTTCTCCTCAGACAACATCAGACCCGCCACTATCAGGAACGAGCGGTCGACACCTACGTCGGCGAGCCTTTTCGAGCCATCGACTGGCAGCTGCAGGGACTGACGCCGACAGGTGCGAACACCTTCGGCACGCCTGACGAGTGGACGCTCGTCACGGCGCGCGTGCGAGCCGTCCCCACGTTTCTCGCCGCCGCGCGCACGCAGCTCGAAGCTGGCGTCAAAGCTGGGCGAGTGGCCGATCGGCGAATGCTCGAGCGCGACGGACTCGATACGAGCGAAGCCAACGCGGTCTACTTCGCCGAAACGCTGCCAGCGCTCGCACGCGAACGCATCTCCGGCGGCCCGGATCGCGACCGCACCGTGAACGACCTGCGCGAGGCCGGTCAGGAGGCCGGGCGGGCGTATCGGGCGTTCCGCGCGTTCATGGCGGAGACATTCTTCGAACCCGGAACCAGAACCGTGAAGGCCCCGTACGCCGGCGATCGTTTTGCGATGGGCGCGCAAGAGTACGACTGGGCGCTGCAGAACAATTTCCGTCTGGACACCAAAGCCGCGGACCTCTTCGAGGAATCGCTGCCTGGCATCGAACGCACCCAGAACGCCATGATTGCGCTGGCGCGCCAGATCGCCGAGGCGCGCCACTGGACGGTCCCTGCCGATGGTCTTGCCGCGGTACGCGCGGTCTTCGATCGGCTGTCGAGCGACTAT
>JBEBGB010001010.1:0-1744 GCA_040081675.1 Vicinamibacterales bacterium | reverse complement strand
AGTCGGGCAGGTGAGGCGGGCAGGACGGGAGTCTTGCCACCACAAGCACGCGAAACCGGCCACTGCTGATTTGGAGGGCGGCGGGCATTCCACATCCACTTCGTCCCAACGTCCGTAGTAAGTCCACGGAGGGAAGTGATGGGCGAGTCGAGGCTGAGGTCGGGGCATGCGGTGGTGTTGGGCGGCAGCATGGCGGGATTGCTTGCGGCGCGGGTGCTGGCCGACCACTTCAGGAGCGTGACGCTCGTCGAGCGCGACGAACTGCCGACCGAGACAGCCAACCGGCGCGGCGTTCCGCAGGGGCGTCACACACACGGCCTGCTGGCGAGCGGCCGCGACACGCTCGAGCAGTTGTTTCCCGGCTTCTCGGACGACCTCGTCGCACAGGGCGCGATTGCCGTCGACGTACTGGCCGACGCGCGTTGGTTCTTCGAAGGTGCACCACTCGCCAGACCAATCACCGAGATGAAAGGCCTCATGTCCACCAGGCCATTCCTCGAAGCCAACGTTCGCGCACGCGTGCGCGCGCTGCCGAACGTGGACGTGCGCACCGGGTGTCAGGCCATGAGCCTTGTCGCCGACGAGCGAGGCACGCGGGTGACTGGCGTGCGGGTGCAGAACGGCACGTCGATCGATGCGGACCTGGTTGTCGACGCGACTGGACGAGGCTCGCGCGCACCGCAGTGGCTGCGCACCATGGGCTATCAGGCGCCTGACGAAGAACGCGTCGAAATAGGAGTGAGCTATTGCACGCGCTTCTTCAAGCGCGAACCTCACCACTTGAACGGCGACTTCGCGGCCATCGCTCCGCCAACTCCCGACGGCAAGCGCGGCGGCGTGATGCTGGCGCAGGAAGGCGACCGCTGGACGGTCACGCTCATCGCTCATTTCGTGGAAGGCGCGGGGGAGGACCTCGAGAGCTTCCGCGCGTTCGCAGCCATGCTGCCGTCGATGGACATCCACGATGTGGTCAACGAGGCCGAGCCCATTGGCGACGCCGTGCGCTCGAAGTTTCCCGCGAGCGTGCGTTGCCGTTACGAGCGCCTGACCGTGTGGCCCGAAGGCTTTGTCGTGATGGGCGACGCCATCTGCAGCTTCAATCCGATCTACGGACAGGGCATGTCGGTGTCGGCCCTCGAGGCGCTGGCGCTTGGTGAAGTGCTGGCAGCCGGTACCCAGAAGGTTGCCCGCCGTTTCTTCAAACGCGCGGCTCGCATCGTCGACGGTCCGTGGACGACGGCCGTGGGGAACGACCTGCGGATGCCGGAGGCCGTGGGTCCGCGCAGCGTGATTGGCAACGTCATCAATGCCTACGTCGCACGGTTGCACCGCGTCGCGCAGACCGACGGCGAACTCGCGCGCCGCTTCATGCGCGTGGCGAACCTGCTCGACGAACCGCCGGCGCTGTTCGCGCCGAGCACCGTGTGGCGCGTGCTTCGCCCCGGGCGCCTTCGCCTGGCGCAGGAGCGACCCTCGGTGCAGGGCGCCGCGCCTCGGACAGGTCGGACGCAGGTTGGGCAGGTTGGGTAGGTCGCGCTGACAAAAGCTCCACCACAGGGGTCACGGACAACAGGCACGGAGAACACGGTCTTCAGGGCTGGTGGGGCTCGTCAGCGGGCGAGCGCGGTACAATCGCCGCGTGTTACCCACCTCGAACCACGAGCGCGAGAACACCGAAGTTGTCCAGTTGCTGCGACGGACGCTGGGCGAGGTGATCGCTGTGTACCGATTCGGCTCGACCGCA